>JBLMWY010000162.1:0-2797 GCA_050257475.1 Bdellovibrio bacteriovorus | reverse complement strand
CGCGGCCCAGGCTCTTACGCTCGTGCTTGGACAGGGCCACCGACCCTCGCTTCGCTTGGCGTTTCAGCCCCTTGAGCATGCGGCCCTTCTCCGGCGCTGAGGCCTGCTCGAACCGGCGCAGAAACGCCTCCACCACGTGCTGCTCGGCCTCCTGCGCCCGGTGATGTTCGCGGATCTCGTCGAGCACGCGGTCGTAGTTGGCCTTGAGGTACTCGCGCAGGAAGCCCACGCCGAATACGGCGCCGATGGCCACATGGGTGGTGCTGATGGGTAGCCCGAGCTGGGACGCGATGATCACCGTCAGGGCCGAGGCCATGGCGATGCAGTAGGCGCGCACAGAGTCGATCTCGGTAATCTCGCTGCCCACGGTGCGGATCAGCCGTGGACCGTAGAGGGCGAGGCCGAGCGAGAGGCCGACCGCCCCGATCAGCAGGATCCAAAGTGGCACGGTGGCCTGAGTGTCAATACCGCCGGTATCAAGGGTGTCCTGGATCGCGGCCAGGGGGCCGACGGCGTTGGCGACGTCATTGGAGCCATGGGCGAAGCTCAGCAAGGCCGCCGCAAACACGAGCGGCATGGTGAAGAGCCGATTGACCGACTCGCGGCTGTTCGGAAGCCGCGGGGCCAGGTGGTCGACCTGGCGTCGCACCAGGCCCCAGACCGCCGCGGCGACTCCAGCGCCGACGGCGAGGGCGACGGCAAAGGACACCGCGATTACCTGGTTAAGCCCCTTGACCAGCAGGTAGGTCGTGAAGGCCCAGGCCATGGCCGCGATCAGGGGCGGCACGGTGCGTCGGGACGCCTGCATCAGGTCGGGCTCGAAGGTGATGCGGTGCTTGATCAGGTAGAGGATGGCAGCCGCGATGAGCCCACCCATTAGCGGCGAGACCACCCAACTGGCCGCGATCTGGCCCATGCGCGGCCAGTTCGCCACGTCCGGACCCGCGGCCGCGATGCCGGCGCCGAGCACCGCGCCCACGATCGAATGGGTGGTCGACACCGGGGCGCCCATGGCGGTGGCCAGGTTCAGCCACAGGGCCGCGGCCAGCAGGGCGGCCATCATGAGCCAGACGAAGACCAGGGGGTCGGAGATGCCCTCCGGGTCGATGATGCCGCTGCGCACCGTGCCCACCACCTCGGCGCCGGCGATGATGGCGCCCATGGACTCGAAGACGGCGGCGATGACGATGGCCCACCCCAGGGTGAGGGCACGGGCACCGACGGCCGGGCCCACGTTGTTGGCCACATCGTTGGCGCCGATATTCATCGCCATGTAGGCGCCGAAGACCGCCGCGACCACCAGGGTCAGGCTGAGGTGGCCATGGGTCTGCCAGGTCCAGAGCGCGGTCAGCGCCACAAAGCCGAGCGCGAGCGCGAGTCGCCACCAACGGCCCATGGCGCCCGGGGAGTCGGCCGCTTGGGCGGCCGGGGCAGCTTGATGCATAGAATGTCGAGGTCCCGATGTCGTGAACGGCAGAGGCGGCGCAACTCGCTGATCCAGTTTGCCGCGATGGGGCGAGCTCGCGAGCACCGCCGGTCGGCATTATCCGGTCACGAGCCCCAAAGGTCGAGAAACCCCAGGGTGGACGGGCGGAGAGGCCGTTGTCACGCGGCGACCGCGATGCCCGATCCGCGGGCCCACCCCATCCCGAGCGGTCGCGCGACGAGCGATCGCCCGCGCGCGACAGGTTGTTCGGACCTGAGACACCCAAGCGCAACTAGTAACGCCCACCGCTTCGATTCACCCTTTTCCGACCCTGGGGGCACGCCAAGCCGCGACCAGCAGGCTGGAGAACCAGGGCGGCTGAGATCGCTTGCCGGAGCAGGCAACATGACACCACCCAACCCCCCCGTCGCCGGGCACGCGCCATGACCGGCCTGCCGCTCCTCCTGTGCGCCTGGCTGGCGGTCACCGCAAGCGCCCTGGGGGCGGAGTGGAAGCCAGCGAGAGAGCCGGATCGCCAGGAGGTCAGCCCCGGGCTCTACTACGAGCGACGGACGGCGATCCGGCCATCCGACGGCAGCCAAGTCGCCGCACACCTGGCCTTCTTCTCCTCACGGGCGTTCCGCCTGGAGGTCCTGGACCTGGGGGCCGATGCGCAGCCCGCCGATCCGACCCTAGCGGATGCCTTTCGGGCTAAGGGGTGCGTCGCGGGGGTCAACGGCGGTTTCTTCCACCCCGACTGGCGCCCGTCCGGCCTGGTGATCGCCCAGGGCCGCCGGATCAACCGCTTCGAAACTGCGAAGCTGTTGAGCGGGGTGATCTACGGCGACGGCGCGGGCATCCATCTGCTCCGCAGGGCCCAGTTCCGGGATCACCCGGGCATCACCGCCCTGCTCCAGAGCGGCCCCTTCCTTGTGGAGGACGGGCGCACCGTGCGCGGCCTCTCCCCGTCCGACCCCAATCGTCGCACCTTCATTGCGACGGACTGGCGCGGACATTGGGTCCTGGGCGCGACCCTGAGCCCCCTCACCCTCGCCGAGCTGGCGGAGTGGCTCGCCTCGACCGGCGGTCTGACCCCATGGCGGGTCGACCGCGCCCTCAACCTCGACGGCGGCTCCTCGACCGGATTCTTCTTCGACCGAGGGGCGGACAAGGCCCCGGTGGTGCTGAATCCCTGGAAGCGGGTTCGCAATCTCCTCGGAATCAGCCCCGTTGACTCCCGCGCCGACCGCTGAGCCGGAATTGCCGAGGGCCGAGCCCTTGGGCACACGCAAAGGAGGAGGCGATTCGTGTCGCGACTCGGCCGCTGGGCCTTGGGCACGGCTCGACGGTGTCCTCCGCGCCAGGGATGAC
>JBLMWY010000161.1:0-13161 GCA_050257475.1 Bdellovibrio bacteriovorus | reverse complement strand
ATAGCCCCGCACCGCCCCCGAGGGGATGGCGCGGCTCAGTTGACGACCCGCGTCCCGGCGATCACGGATCCCGTCCAGCGGAAGCTCTATCAAGGCCGCGATCAGGTGACCGAGCTGGCTGCGGTAGGTCACCGGGGCTATGTCGGCGACCACCAGGGAGCCCACCCGGTCAGGCTTCGTCAGGGCCAGCCACATGGCGGCCTTGCCGCCCATGCTGTGACCAACCAGGTGGGCCCGCTCGATCCCCTGGGCATCGAGGAGGGCCTCCAGATCACCGGCCATGGCCGGATAGTCCATGCGCGCATCCCAGGGGGAGTCGCCGTGGTTGCGCAGGTCCGGCACCAGGACCCGGCGGTCGCCCGCAAGCCGTCGCGCGATGCCGTGCCAATTCGACGCGGCGCCAAAGAGTCCGTGGATGAGCAGAACCGGGAGTCGCTCCGAAGACCCCTCGGCGTAGACGCGATGGCTCAGGCGCAGCCGCGACATCGGTCGGACGGGGACATCATCGCTTCGACCGGGAGACCGGAGGATTCATGACATTTCACCGGCCTTCGTTCCGCCCGCAACAGGGTCACCCAGGATACCGCGAACCTCGCTGGAGGGCCGATTCGAGATGGCCGGCGTCGAGGACACTCCCCCGCTGAACTGAAGTATCGTCATCTCCGACCTTCACGGGGGGGTTGGTCGCCATCTGCGCTGCCACCGGCTCGTTCTGTGACGACTGGATGGACCGCGGCGCCGCCCCGTAGACAAGGCCACGGTGGCGCCCAGGGCCTCTGCGCAGGACCCCCGTCCCTTCGGGAACGGTCGCCCACCTGCTCTTCGCTCGCGCCCCGGCGCGCGGGCCAACCCGAGTCCACGTCCCACCATCCAGTCCCGGGCCCCACGGCCACGGAATGCCCGCTCATCCGCTCACAACCTTTTGAAAAAGACTTTTTTCATTAACTAAACAAAGTCTTACGCGTTCAGAGTTGCCACTGAAGCGGCGTCTGCACCCGGCCTCCAGGCCAGACTCGCGAAAGGCCGCCACCGTCATTGACATTGCGCAACGGAACCCTGTGATACCCATCGCGGCGCCCCCGGAGCTACGCTACTATCTTCATGCACAAGATCGAACGCCAGCCATGCAACGGCTGGACGCACACCGCTCGGACGCCGAGGGACGGCCCGGGCTAGGGATTTATGGCAGGACTCGGCCCATGCCGTCCAGCAGCTCCAACGTCGTCACCTTCCGCCCGCGGGCTTGGTCGGC
Source organism: Bdellovibrio bacteriovorus (assembly GCA_050257475.1). GTDB lineage: Bacteria > Pseudomonadota > Gammaproteobacteria > Chromatiales > Chromatiaceae > Thiodictyon. The sequence continues at coordinate 11,909 of JBLMWY010000161.1, read as the reverse complement.
CACCGCCGGGTTGGATAACCTCCCCCACAGCGGCGGCGCCCTGGCCGGCCAACTGGCACGCTCCCTGGGCCCCCGATACACCCAAGCCCCCTACGCGCAAGGGATAGAACCCGTCGACCTCGAGCAGGACGTCGCCCGGTTTCGGGACCTGTTCGAACGCTCCCCGGTCGGCGTCCTGGTGATGGACCTCGAGGGGCGAATTGAGCGGGCCAACGCCATGGCCGCCGCGATCCTGGGCTGGGATCCGACCCGGCTCCGCGGCAAGCGCCTCGCCAGCTTCTGTGAGCCATCGAGCATCCCCCACCTGCGGGCCCATCTGAAGCGCCTGGCCTCGGGTGAGTGCTTCGATGCCTGCGAGCTAGAGCTCCTGGGTCCCGACCAAGGGACGGTCCCCATGCATGTCGCGACTTTGAACGTGGGGGACGGCACCGAGGGCCCCTTGCGGGCCGCCCTGCTCGACGGTTCCGGGCTGCGGGAGCTGGAGGACGGATTGGCCCTGGCGGCCAGCGTGGTCGAGCACACCGCCCAGGGCATCGTCGTCACCGATGCGCACCATCGGGTGGTCGCGGTCAACCCCGCCTTCACCTATATCACTGGCTACCGGGCCGACGAGATACTGGGGCAGGTTCCGGATGTGTTCCGCCCCAACTGGGACCAACAGCAGGCGGACCCGACCATTGCCGATCGCTTGCAGCGCTTCGGTCACTGGCAGGGGGAGGTCTGGAGTCGGCGGCGCACCGGCGAGCCATACACCCAATGGGTGATCATCAACGCCATCCGGAACCCCGAGGGAGCCGTCACCCACTATGTCTGCATGGTGGCGGACATGACGAGCCACGAGGACGCGAAACAGGAGCTGCGCCAGCTTGCCTACAACGATAGCCTGACGGGGCTGGCTAATCGGGTGAGCCTGCTGGAGCAGCTCAGCCGGTCGTTGGTGAGCGCACGCCGGGAAAAGCGTCTGCTCGGCCTGCTCTACCTCGATCTCGACCGCTTCAAGGACATCAACGACACCCTGGGGCACAGCGTGGGTGATCGCCTGCTGCAGTTCGTGGCCGAGCAGCTGCGGGGGGCCGTGCGCCAGTCGGACCTGGTGGCGCGATTGGGGGGCGACGAGTTCACCATCCTGGTGCCAGACCTCAAGCGCGATCAGGCGGCGGGACAGATCGCCTCCAACATCCTACGGCGACTCGCCGACAATCCCTTCGTCGACGACGGCCGCGAGATCCGTGTCGGCGCAAGCATCGGCATCGCCCTGTTCCCAAAGGATGCCATTGACTCGGAAGGCATGCTCTCCTGCGCCGATGCGGCCATGTACGAGGCCAAGCGCGGTGGACGCAACGGGTTCCGTTTCCACTCTGCGGCGGTCTGGGCCCGCTACCGCGAAGGCCATGCCCTGGAGTCCGGCCTGCGCCGCGCCCTGGAGCGGCAGGAGCTCAAGGTTCTCTACCAGCCCGTGGTCGGCCTGCGTGATTTCCGGATCCTGGGGGGCGAGGCCCTATTGCAATGGCAGCGGCCGGCACATGAGCCCGTCGACCCCGCGCTGTTCCTGAGCCTTGCGGAGAAGACCGAGCTCATCGTTCCATTCGAGCATTGGGCCCTCCAGCAGGTGGCGGACCAGACCTCGGAGTGGCGCAGGAACAGGGGCTCGCTTCGCGTAAGCCTCGACCTGTCCACCGTCCATCTGCGGGCCGCCTATCTGGAACGACTGCTCCAGCGACTTGACGAGCAGCGCGGCGCCTTCGGCGGAGGCCTTGAGCTGGAGCTCAGGGAATCCGCGCTCATGGATTGCCCCGAGCAAATCCTCGAGGCCTGCGGGCATATCCAGAGGCTGGGCATAAACATCGCCCTCGATCACTTCGGAAGCGGCCTCAGCTCCCTGACCCAACTCAGGCACTTGCCGCTTACCCGCATCAAGCTCGACGGCAACCTGCTCCAGGATCTGGGGCAGGACCCGAACGCGGCGGCCGTGGTCTCGGCCGTGGTCGCCCTGGGACGCGGCCTGGGGCTCAAGGTGCTCGCCCAAGACGTGGAGACCCCAGCGCAGCTCGAATTCCTGCGGGAGGCCGGCTGCGATGAGGCCCAAGGCGCCCTATTCAGCCCGCCGCTCCCGGCCGATCTGTTCAGCGCGCTGCTGGGACGCGCCACCCTAACAGAGCCCGGCGAGAGACGGCGGGGCCTCCCAGAGCGGATCGCGGCGCCCGAGGCCCACGGATTCCTTGGTTCCTTGTCCGGTGCCCTTGATCGCGGGCGCGCGCGCCTCAAGAACCTGACCAGCGGCGGACACCACGACTGAGCCCCCGGGCGCGGCGGTGTCCTCATGCCTCCGCGAGCGCTCCCGGAAGGGGCAAGCGCGACCCGCGCCCGCCAGCGGCGCCCAGGGTCCCCCGGTCGGTGGCCCGCTCCGCTGGCGAGTCCTCGATCCTTGTTGGTACTCTCAACCTTGGGACCCGACGGTCGCTTGCACATGATCGGTGCGTCCGGACCACTAGCCTCGCCTGAACCTGTTTCCACCGCGGCGTTCTAAAGGCGCGGTAAGCCAACGCAGGGGTTCGCCCTTAGGCTTCGAGGCGCCAGTCGCCGCCGGGCCCACAATCGCACCGCATTGGTGCATCCTTGAGTTGACCGGGGCCAAGGCCCGCTTCGTTGTGGCGCGTCGGACCCCATCTTACGACTTGGGGCGATGGGGCAGAGGGGTCCCTGGGTCGTGGCCCGGTCCTTGCCTGGTTAAGCCCAGTCACAGGGGTCCGAGGCCACCCCGTCCCGGGCCGCCTAGAATTTCAGAGACTGGAGCCGCAATGGTCCGCCGTCCGGCGTTGCGGCAACCGAATTGCAGCATTCGAGCGAGGTATTGGTATGTCGATCTTCGAGCGTTACCAGGCCCGTTACGAGGCTTCCCGCGAGGAGGTCTTGAGCCTGGACGAGTATCTACAGCTCTGCAAGGAGGATCCCAGCGCTTACGCGGGGGCCGCCGAGCGCCTCCTGATGGCCATCGGCGAGCCACAGCTGGTGGACACCCGAGACGACCCGCGTCTGAGCCGCATCTTCCAGAACAAGATGATCCGCCGTTATCCGGCCTTCTCCGAGTTCTACGGCATGGAGGAGTCCATCGAGCACCTGGTCTCCTATTTGAAGCACGCCGCCCAGGGCCTGGAGGAGAGAAAGCAGATCCTCTACCTGCTGGGTCCAGTCGGCGGGGGCAAGTCGTCGCTCGCGGAGAAGCTCAAGGAGCTGATGGAGCAGATCCCCTTCTATGCCATCCAGGACTCGCCCGTCTTCGAGTCGCCTTTAGGGCTCTTCTCCCCGGAGGAGGACGGCCCCATCCTGGAGGAGGACTACGGGATCCCGGTGCGCTATCTGCGCAGCATCATGTCCCCCTGGGCGGTCAAGCGCCTGCAGGAGTACAAGGGCGACATCACCCAGTTCAAGGTGGTGAAGCTCTACCCGTCCATCTTGGAGCAGGTGGCCGTCGCCAAGACCGAGCCGGGCGACGAGAACAACCAGGACATCTCCTCCCTGGTGGGCAAGGTCGACATCCGCCAACTGGAGCGCTTCGCCCAGCACGATGCGGACGCCTATAGCTACTCGGGCGCCCTGTGCCGCGCCAACCAGGGGATCATGGAGTTCGTGGAAATGTTCAAGGCACCGATCAAGGTGCTGCATCCCCTGCTGACCGCCACCCAGGAGGGCAACTATAACGGCACCGAGGGGCTCTCGGCCCTGCCCTTCCAGGGGATCATCCTGGCCCACAGCAACGAGTCGGAGTGGCAGTCCTTCCGCAACAACAAGAACAACGAGGCCTTCCTAGACCGGGTCTTCATCGTCAAGGTCCCCTATTGCCTGCGCGTCAGCGAGGAGAAGCAGATCTACGAGAAGCTCCTGCGCAATAGCTCGCTTTCCGAGGCCCCGTGCGCCCCAGGCACCCTGGAGATGATGGCCCAGTTCTCGGTGCTCACGCGGTTGAAGGAGCCCGAGAACTCCAGCATCTACTCCAAGATGCGGGTCTATGACGGGGAGAACCTCAAGGACACGGATCCCAAGGCCAAGTCAGTCCAGGAATACCGGGATTATGCGGGCGTGGATGAGGGCATGACGGGGATTTCCACCCGCTTCGCCTTCAAGATCTTGTCCCAGGTCTTCAACTTCGACCATACCGAGGTGGCCGCCAACCCGGTCCACCTGCTCTATGTGCTCGAGAGGCAGATCGCCCGGGAGCAGCTACCGCCCGAGATTCAAGAACGGTATCTCAGCTATCTCAAGCAATATCTCGCGCCACGCTATGCCGAGTTCATCGGCAAGGAGCTCCAGACCGCCTATCTGGAGTCCTACGCGGAGTACGGCCAGAACATCTTCGATCGCTATGTCACCTTCGCGGACTACTGGATCCAGGATCAGGAATACCGGGATCCGGACACGGGCGAGATGATGAACCGGGCGGGCCTGAACGAGGAGCTGGAAAAGATCGAGAAGCCCGCGGGCATCTCCAACCCCAAGGACTTCCGCAACGAGATCGTCAACTTCGTGCTGCGGGCCCGGGCCAATAACGCCGGCGCCAACCCCCGCTGGACCAGCTACGAGAAGCTGCGGGTGGTGATCGAAAAGAAGATGTTCTCCAATACGGAGGAGCTGCTTCCGGTGATCTCCTTCAACGCCAAGGCATCGGCCGACGACCGTAAGAAGCACGATCAGTTCGTCGACCGCATGACCGACAAGGGCTATACGCCTAAGCAGGTACGGCTGCTCTCGGAGTGGTACCTGCGTGTGAGGAAGTCCCAGTAGGAAGGGCCGAGGGCCAAGGGAAGTAGAAGTTGGCCCTTGGCCCTGAAGAAGCACGAAGTAATTTAAAGATCCCGCTCACGGCAATCCCGAGGTAGTCGGCCCCTCCATGTCCCACTTCATCGACAGACGGCTCAACGGCAAGAACAAGAGCACGGTCAACCGTCAGCGCTTCATCAAGCGCTACAAGACCCAGCTCAAGCGCGCCGTGGCCGATGCCGTCAATCAGCGCAGCATTACCGACGTGGACTCGGGCGAGAAGGTGGGCATCCCCTCCAAGGACATCGCGGAGCCGGTTTTCCACCACGGACCCGGCGGCACCCGCGACATGGTCCACCCGGGTAACAAGGAGTTCATGCCGGGTGATCGCATCCGCCGACCGGAGGGGGGTGCGGGTGGTGGAGGCGGCCAGGGCCGAGCCGGGCGGGGCGGCAAGGGCGAGGACGATTTCGTCTTCGAGCTCTCCCGGGAGGAGTTCCTGGACCTGCTGTTCGATGATCTGGAGCTGCCCAATCTGGTGCGCAACCAATTGATCGGAAGCACCGAGTTTAAGACGGTCCGCGCCGGCTACCGGACCGATGGGGCACCATCCAACATCGACGTGGTGCGCTCGCTGAAAGGGGCCGTGGCCCGGCGCACCGCCCTGGGGGCCCCCTATCGGGCCCGCATCCGCGAGCTGGAGGCGGAGCTCGAGGCCCTCATCGCCGCCGGGGTGGCGGAGGACGACCCACGGGTCCTGACCCTGCGGGAGGAGATCGACCGCCAGAAGACCCGGCTCGCCGCCCTCCCCTTCATCGACACATTCGACCTGCGCTACCAGAGCTTCACCCGGCTGCCGGAGCCCACCAGCAAGGCGGTGATGGTCTGCATCATGGACGTCTCCGGCTCCATGGACCAGGTACGTAAGAACCTGGCCAAGCGCTTCTTCATCCTTCTCTATCTCTTCCTGAAGCGCAATTACGACAAGATCGAGGTGGTCTTCATCCGCCACCATACGGTCGCCCAGGAGGTAGATGAGCAGGAGTTCTTCTACTCGCGTGAGACCGGCGGCACCGTGGTCTCCAGCGCCTTGAACCTGGCCGACGAGATCCTGCGCGAGCGCTACGACCCGGCCGTCTGGAACATCTACGCGGCCCAGGCCTCGGACGGGGACAACTGGGACTCCGACTCGGCGGTGTGCCGGGACATCCTGTCCGAGCGTCTCCTGCCCCTAATGCGCTATTTCGCCTACGTGGAGATCACGCCGCGCCAGCATCAGAGCCTGTGGTACGCGTATCAGGAGGTCGCGGCCGCGAACAGGCACTTCGCCCTGCGCGAGATCGATGGGGCGGAAGACATCTTTCCGGTGTTCAGGGAGCTGTTCAAGAGGCAGACGGCATGACGAACGCCACGTCCAAACGCATCATCTCGGACTCCTCGGAGTGGTCCTTCCCGCTTCTGCAGCGCTTCGATCGGGAGATCGCCCGCCTTGCCCACGGCGTCTACGGGCTCGACACCTACGCCAACCAGATCGAGGTGATCAGCTCCGAGCAGATGATCGACGCCTATTCGTCCGTCGGCCTGCCCATCAGCTACCACCATTGGTCATTCGGCAAGCAATTCGTCAGCACCGAGCAGACCTATCGCCGTGGCCAGATGGGGCTGGCCTACGAGATCGTGATCAATTCCGACCCCTGCATCGCCTATCTCATGGAGGAGAACACCCTACCGATGCAGGCCCTGGTGATCGCTCATGCCTGCTACGGGCACAACAGCTTCTTCAAGGGCAATTACCTGTTCCGCACCTGGACCAGCGCCGATGCCATCATCGACTACCTGGTGTTCGCCCGGAAGTTCATCGCGAGCTGCGAGGAGCGTTACGGCGAATCCGAGGTAGAGCTCCTGCTCGACTCGTGCCATGCGCTGATGAATCACGGGGTGGACCGCTACAAGAGGCCCGCGCCCTTGAGCATGGCCGAGGAGCAACGGCGCCAGCAGGAGCGGGCGGCGTATCTCCAATCCCAGGTGAACGACCTGTGGCGCACCATCCCGGGGCATGATGGGGAGGAGCAACAGCGCCAGGAGCCCCGCTGGCCGCCGGAGCCCCAGGAGAACCTGCTCTATTTCATCGAGAAGAATGCACCATTGCTGGAGCCCTGGCAGCGGGAGATCGTGCGGATCGTCCGTAAGGTGAGCCAGTATTTCTACCCCCAGCGCCAGACCCAGGTGATGAACGAGGGCTGGGCCACCTTCTGGCACTACACCCTGCTCAATCATCTGTACGACGAGGGCCTGGTGAACGATGGCTTCATGATGGAGTTCCTCCAATCCCATACCGGGGTCGTCTTCCAGCCGCCCTTCGACGCCCCTTATTACAACGGCATCAACCCCTATGCCCTGGGTTTCGCCATGATGCGCGACATCCGCCGCATCTGCGAGGCCCCCACCGACGAGGACCGGGCCTGGTTCCCGGAGATCGCTCGCCAGGACTGGCGCAAGGTGCTCGATTTCGCCATGCGCAACTTTAAGGACGAGAGCTTCATCGCCCAGTTCCTCTCACCCAACCTGATGCGAGAGTTTCATCTCTTCGCCATCCGCGACGACGACCGGGAAGAGGCCATCGAGGTCACCGCCATCCATGAGGAGCAGGGCTACCGGGCCCTGCGCCAGGCCCTGGCGGAGCAATACAACCTGGGCACCCGGGAACCGAACATCCAGATCTACAGCGTGGACCGGCGCGGGGACCGGTCACTCACCCTGAGACATTTTCGCCATAATCGCCGCCCCCTCGGGGAGTCGGTGGACGAGATGCTTCGCCACATCCGGCGCCTGTGGGGTTTCACGGTGCGACTCGAGGCCTTGGACGAGCAGGGCCGGGTGCAGCTCTTGGGCGAGTGCTGACTCCCGGCTACACCTGTGACCGAGGCCACCCATGGAAGGGCCACGTCCGCACTAGGATGTAAATCCAAGGCCACATCAGGATCAGCGGATCGGTATAATTCGCGGCGCTTTGTGGTCTCGGATCCTGGTAGGTAGAGGAGGGGAGATGCCGTTGCGAGGCCCGATCGTCGGTGTGCTGTGTCTGTTCGCCCTGGCACCGGGCTTGGTGATCGCCGACGCCCTCCTGCGCGGCACGGCCGAGTCGCTAAGCGAAGTCCCCTCCGCCGAGATCGATGGCGTCAGACTCTTGTCTCCGCCCCTGATCGCGGAGCTCTACCGGGCCCGTGGGCATGCCCCCGCCTGGACCCGGACCGAGCAGATCGAGGCCTTGCTGCGGGCCGCCGAGGCGAGCCCCAGCCACGGCCTGCGACCCGAGGATTTCCATGCCGCCACCCTGCGCGAGCTAGCGCGATCCGGCGACCTAGCGCGGTTGTCCCCCCGTGAGCGGGTAAGCGCCGAGCTGCGACTCACCGACGCCCTCCTTCGCTACGTCCACCACCTTCGCTTTGGGAGGTTGGATCCGGTCGCGGTCAACCGCGCCTGGAACCACCGCCCGCCCATCCCCGCGGAAACGCTGGTGGCGGACATGCAGTCGGTCCTATCCGCCGAGGACCTTGGGGCGCGCCTCGCCGACGTTACCCCGAAGCCCTTTTTCTACGAGCAGTTGAGGGCCGCCCTGGGGGCTCAGCTTGCCACGGAGCACCTGCGGGGCCTGGCACCCATCCCGGGGGGCAAGCCGCTAGGGCTGGGAAGCAGGGATCCGCGGGTCGCGGCGCTGCGCGCCCGGCTGGCCGCCCTGGGGGACCCGAGCGCGGCCGAGTCGGAAGAGCCGAATCTCTTCGATTCCGCCCTGTCCGCATCCGTGAGCGCATTCCAATACCGCTCCGGACTCACCGCCGACGGGGTCGTCGGGGCCAGCACCCTCGCCGTCCTGAATCGACCCTATGACTCGGCCAAGGCAGATCGCATCCGCATCAACCTCGAGCGCATGCGCTGGTTCTATGACGCGCTGCCTGAGGACTACGTGCTGGTGGACGTGGCGGGATTCATGGTCCACGTGGTGCGTGGCGGCGAGGTCGTCTGGAGCACCCGGGCCGTGGTGGGCACACCACAGGACCAGACCCCAAGCTTCCGCGATGAGATGGAGCATCTGGTCTTTAACCCCACCTGGACGGTCCCCCCGTCGATCCAGAAGAAGATGCGTGGGGTCTCCAACCGCTACAAGGTGGTGGATCGCCAGACCGGGCGCACGGTGAGCGGCGGCAACTTCAGCGACCACCGACGCTACCGCATCGTCCAGGAGGCGGGCCCCAGCAACGCCCTGGGCCGGGTCAAGTTCATGTTCCCCAATGGGCATGCCATCTACCTGCACGACACTCCCAGCAAGGGGCTCTTCAGCCACGGAACCCGCGCCTACAGCCATGGGTGCGTGCGGGTGCAGCATCCGCTGAAGCTCGCGGAGGTGGTGCTGAACGAATCGAGCTGGGACCAGGCGGCGATCAACCGGGTGCTCAGCACCAACAAGACCCGCTATGTCCATCTAGACGACCATCTGCCCGTGATCCTGTACTACCTTACCGCCAAGGCGGACGCCGAGGGGCAATTGAGCCTGCGGCCGGACCTTTACGGGCGCGACTCTGCCCTGGAGCGCGCCTTCCGGGGTCCGCCGAGCCCGGTGCGGATCCGCTTCCCAGAGCCCGAGAGCCCGCCGCAGCCAGCCTCCCCCTCCGAGCCGACGCTGCCGAGGCAGGCCCGGGCCGCCGAGTCGGCGCCAAGCCTGACCCCGGCCCTTGAGGCCCAGGGCGAAGACTTGTCGCCCGCCTTGGCCGGCGAGCCGGGGTCCGACGCGACCCCCAGGGGAAGCCAGCTCTAGTCCTGGTCCCAGGGCCGCCATCGCCTTTTAGTCGCCGCGACTCTCCCGCGACAGGGCGCAGGGCGGACCCGCGCCAAGCCCAGGGGGGCACTTCGCGCCCCGGGTGCCCTTACTGCTACCATAGGCGAAGCCATCGGCCACCCGCCGCGGCTGCAACCCCTCGGGTAAGGGCCCTGCCTGGCTCGCCCCGCGGCCGGATACCAAGCGCGCATCGCCACGGCGAGCGGCGCCGTCGGCCACCTGACCTACCCGTTCAGCAATCCTCGGAGGCTGCCCATGCCGCTGATCAAGCCCTTCGCCGGCCTACGCCCCGCCCCTGGTCGCGCCGCGGAGGTGGCCGCCCCGCCCTACGATGTCATGAACGACGCCGAGGCCCGGGCCATGGTCCAGGGGCGACCCTGGAGCTTCCTGCACATCTCCCGCCCCGAGGTTGATCTACCCCAGGGCACCGACCCCTATGCCCCCGAGGTCTACGCCAAGGCCCGGGAAAATCTGGATTTCATGCTGACCCAAGGGGTGCTGGTGCGGGATCAAGGCCCCCGCTACTACGTCTACCGCCTGACCATGGGTGACCACGTTCAGACCGGCCTGGTGGCTGCGGCCTCGGTGGCCGCCTACGACGCGGAGCGGATCAAGCGCCACGAGTTCACCCGCCCGGTGAAAGAGGATGACCGGGTGCGCCAGATCGACGCCCTCAACGCCCAGACGGGGCCCGCCTTCCTGGTCTACCGGGCCACGCCCGACATCGACCAGGTGCTGATGCACGTGAGCCGCGGCCAGCCGGAGCTGGACTTCAGCGCCCCGGACGGGGTCCGTCACCAGCTCTGGACCATCGCGGAGCCGGCGACCATCGAGGGGCTCACCGACGCCTTCGAGGCCCTGGACGCGCTCTATGTGGCCGATGGCCACCATCGCACCGCCGCCGCCTCCCGGGTGGCCGCCACCCGCCGGGCCGAAAACCCTCGGCACACCGGAGAGGAGCCCTACGAGTATTTTCTCTCCGTGATCTTCCCCCACGACCAGATGCGCATCCTCGACTACAACCGGGTGGTCAAGGACCTCCACGGCAACACCCCGGAGACCCTGATCGCCCACCTCTCCATCCCCTTCGCCGTGGAAGGCTCCCTGGGGCCGGTGCGGCCCGAGCGCCCGGGGCAGTTCGGACTCTATCTCGCGGGACACTGGTACCGGCTGGACCTGGACCCCGCCCGCATCCCCTACGACGACCCGGTGGCGCGCCTGGATGTCAGCCTGCTGCAGGACAATGTCATCGAGCCCCTGCTCGGCATCGTGGACCCCCGGCGGGACGAACGCATCGACTTCGTCGGCGGCATCCGGGGCCTGGAGGCCCTGAGCACCCGGGTTGATTCGGGGGAGATGGCCGCGGCCTTCTCCCTCTACCCCACCCGCATGGAGGATCTGATGGCGGTGGCCGATTCCGGCGAGGTGATGCCCCCCAAGTCCACCTGGTTCGAGCCCAAGCTGGCGGATGGGCTGGTCTCCCACGTGCTCGATTGAGACGACAGTGGTCGAAGCACCTCCGCACGCGGGCGGGCGGCAGGGGGCCCCTGCTCGCTTGACAGCGAGAGTCCCTGCCGAGCCTTACCCGGCTCACCACCCAATCGGAACCCCGACAGCGTGAGAGGCTGTCATTCAAACAGCTCAAGACACTGAGAGGTCACCATGAGAAAGCCCTTGATCGCGGCCATGATCCTGAGCTCCTGCGGGCTCGCTGCACCGTTCGGCATCCAGGCGGACTATGACTTCTACGGCATCGTCGAGAGCCGGCCGGCAGACGGCCATGTCGGCGACTGGGTCATCGGCGGACGAACCTTCACCGCCACGGCCCAGACCAGGATCGATGCGGACGACGGTCCGGTGGCGGTCGGTGCCTGCGTCTCAGTGGACATGGAAGGCGCCGTGGTGGAAGAGATCGAAAGCGAGAGCCCCGACGAGTGCGCGCGAGCGGCGCCGGCCCGTTGACGGCATCGCCAAGGGCCAACGGGTTGCCGTCCCCGGCAACCCCTCCCCGGGTACCCCGATGGCCCATCTGCCGGGGGCATCCGGCGATCAACGCAAGACGATGGTCGGACAAGCGTGGGCGGCGACGCCCGGTCTTCGCACTGGTTCGGGGCCGCCAGGAAGGGGGGGATTCTCGGGTTTCCCCTGGGCCCCCAGAAGGGCGCCTCTCGGTACCTGAGCTGATCAGATGCCAGCAAGGCGTTCGGTGAGCCTCGCCTAGGGCAGCATGGCCCCGCGGATGGTGAAGTAGATCAGCGCCCCCATGAGGGCGGAGGCCGGGACCGTGATCAGCCAGGCCGCGATCACCCGTACCAGCACC
>JBLMWY010000160.1:0-3736 GCA_050257475.1 Bdellovibrio bacteriovorus | reverse complement strand
ATCTCGGCAAAGATCACCAGCGGCAGCAGGGCGCCAGGCACGCCCATGGCTTCCATGTAGCCTTGAGTGCCGGCATAGCCTGCACCCAGCTTGGCAATACCGGAGAGGATGAAGATGGCCGACAGGCCAACGCGGCCGATGAGGATGGACAGGTGTCTCAGGGTGTTCATAGGTCGGGACTCCGAGTGGGTAGGTAGCTCGGCGCCGCGGGATGCGGGCCGATGGGAATGTTGTCGCGGATCGGACTCATGGATACTCTGCCGGTCGGGCCATTACCGGGCGAATTCGCCCAGACGGCCGTCGCGAAAGTCGTTCAACGCCTGGTAGATCTCCTGCTGGGTGTTCATCACGAAGGGCCCGTACTGCGCAATCGGTTCGCGCAGCGGTTGTCCGGCGACCAGCAGGGCGCGCGCCGGGGCGTCGGTCTCGGCCTCGATGATCACGCCATCGGCCCGCGCGTCGTTGGCGAGGATGGCCATACGCTGCGCCGGCACGCTCCGGCCGGCAATCCCGACGCTGCCCCGGTACACGTACACGAAGGCGTTTTGCCCTGCGGGCAGAGGCTGCTCAAAACCCGCCCCCGCCGGCAGGTGCAGGTCCAGATACAGCGGGTCGGTCGCCTCGCGCGTCACGACGCCCGTGACGCCCTGGCTCTGGCCGGCAATGACGGTCACGCGCACGCCCTGGGGCGTGACGCGCCGCGGCAGCTCGGCGTTGGCGAAATCCCGGTGCCAGGGCGGCTGCATCTTCTCCCCTCCGGGCAGGTTGAGCCAGAGCTGGAACCCCTCCAGGGTGCCCCGTTCCTGCTGTGGGATCTCGGAGTGGACCAGGCCCCGGCCGGCGGTCATCCACTGCACGCCGCCGTTCTCCCGCAGACCCTGGTGGCCAGCGCTGTCGCGGTGCAGCATGCGCCCGGCGATCATATAGGTCACCGTCTCGAAGCCGCGGTGGGGGTGGTCGGGGAAGCCGGCGATGTAATCGTCGGGGTCGGCGCTGGCGAAGGCGTCGAGCATCAAAAAGGGGTCGAGCCGGCGCTGGAGGTCCTGGGTCAGGACGCGGGTCAGCCTAACCCCGGCGCCGTCCGAGGTCGAACGCCCGGTCACCAGGCGCTCGACGCTGCGCGAGGAAGTCACGGATGCGGTTATCGTCTTGTCCTCCGCTCAGGCCAGGGCGGCTTCAAGGTCTGCTTCGGCGTCGGCGAAACCGCGCGCCGCCGACTCCGGGCCCATGTTCAGGCCCTCGGCGTAGACGAAGCGCAGGTCCGTCATGCCGAGGAACCCGAGCACGGTCTTCAGATAGGGTGCCTGCGAGTCGGCCGGGGTGTCGCGGTAGCGCCCGCCACGGGCCAAGGCCAGGTACACCGTCTTGCCCTTGAGCAGACCCTCGGGGCCATGCTCGGTGTAGCGGAAGGTCACGCCGCTGCGGGCGATGGCGTCGATCCAGTTCTTGAGTTGCGCCGGAACGCCGAAGTTGTACATCGGCACCCTGAGCACTAGGGTGTCGTTGTCTTGAACCTCCGCGATCAGCGCATCGTCGAGGGCCACCCGCGCGGTCTGCTCGGTGGAGCGCTGGTCGGCGGGGGTGAACAGGGCGCTCAGCGCCGCTTCGTCCAGGACCGGGTGTGGGTTCGTGGCGAGGTCCCGCACCGTGATCTGGGCGTTCGGATCGAGGGCGCGCAGGCGGGACGCGATCTGGTTTGCCAGACGTGTGGAGTTGGCACCCTCGCGGCGAGCGCTGGCGTTGATTTGCAGGATCTACATGGACGGCTCCGAGGCAGTGGAAAGGATGGCTGTACTGTAGATGCCATCAATCCGCCGCATAAGCCATCGAAACGGGTTAGATTGTCCACCCAATGGCACAATCATCGACGACCATCGACCCGAACGACCTGCTGGTGTTCGCCCGCTTGGCGGAGCTTGGCAGCTTCACCCGGGCGGCCGAGCGCCTGGGACTGCCCAAGTCCACGGTATCGCGCCGCATCGCCACGCTGGAGGCTCAGATCGGCGAGCGTTTGCTGCTGCGCACGACACGCCGTCAGACCCTGACCGAGCTCGGCCGGGAGCTGGTGGAACATGCGCGCCAGGTGGTACTGGAGGTGGACGCGGCGATGGCGTTGCGCGACCACCGCCAAGCTGCGCCGAGCGGGCGCCTGCGGGTGTCCATGCCCAGTGACGTCGCCAATCTGGTGCTCGGCGACATGCTGGCGGCCTTCATGGCGCTGCACCCGGCTATCTCCCTGGAGCTCGACCTGTCGCTCCGCCGGGTGGACCTGCTGGGAGAGGGCTTCGATGCCGCCGTTCGCGTGGGGGCCCTGCCCGACGACGCGCTGCTGGCCGCACGACGCCTGGCGGCGTTCTCCAACGGCCTCTACGCCGCGCCCGGCTACCTCGCCGAGCGCGGGGCCCCGGCGACCCCGGAGGACCTTGCCGGACACGACGCCATACGGTTGCTCGCCGGCAACGGGGAGCCGATGGTCTGGACCCTGACCCAGGGCGACCAGCGGTGGGAGGGCGTGCCGCCCGGGCGCGGCGCGGCCAACGCGCCCGAGCTGCTGATCCGCCTGGCGTGCGCCGGGGCCGGCATCGCCGCGGTTCCGGACTTCTTCGCGCGGCCTTTCCTGCAGCGGGGTGAGCTGCGCCGCGTGCTACCCGGCTGGCAACTGCCCGCGCACACGGCCTGGGTGGTCTTCCCGGGGCGCAAGCTCATGCCGGCCAAGACGCGGGTCTTTATCGACATGCTGCAGGCTGCGCTGGACGGCGCGGATTTCCGAATCTGATGGCAGTGGGTGTCGGAAACGCGTAGACATCCCTAGCCGGGGAGACTGGTTAGGTCGTCAGCACCTGAATGGATCGCGACAACGTACTCGCAGTGCCGCGTTCCTTCAGATCCGATGGCGATCAGGCCGCGCGTACTAAATCACCCAAATCCACGCCCATAAGACGGAAGCGTTGCTATCCGCCTCGGAGAGCGGACGCGGGTTCGGTACCCTGGTCCACCACCGGATGGTCAAGCAGAAGTCCGCCACGGTGAACCTGACCATCGAGGAGTTCACCAAGGAGAACCTGGCGCTCGCCCTTTACGGCAACCACGTGGTCGGGACCGGGGGGACGGTGACCGCGGAGCCCGTGGGCGGCGACGCCCCGGTGGTGGGGGACCGCTACTTCCTGGCACACCCCAAGGTGGCGGATCTGGTGGTGAGCGATTCCGCCGGGACGCCTGCGACCCTGGTGCTCGGCACCCACTACACCGCCGACACCGACTTCGGTGCCGTCCAGTTCCTGGACACCGCGGGCTTCACGGCGCCCTTCAAAGCGGCCTACAGCTACGGCATCGCCACCGAGATTGGCATCTTCACCCAAGCGCTCCCCGAGCGGTACCTGCGCCTGGAGGGCATCAACACCGCCCAGGGCAATGCCAAGGTGCTGGTGGAGCTCTACCGGGTGGCCTTCGATCCCTTGAAGGAGCTGGCGCTCATCTCCGATGAGTACAACAAGTTCGAGTTGGAGGGCTCGCTGCTGGCCGATGCCACCAAGCCCTTCGATGCGGTGCTTGGCCAGTTTGGTCGGATCGTGCAGCTCTAAACCGGGAGGTGAGCCATGAGTGAGCTGGAGACCCTGATTCCCGCCGGCGCCGAGGTGGTCATCGCCGGTGAGGCGCTGACGATTCGCCCGCTCAAGGTCGGGCAGTTGCCGGCCTTCCTGCGGGCCATCACGCCGGTGATGCGGCAGATCACCGG
>JBLMWY010000159.1:0-2836 GCA_050257475.1 Bdellovibrio bacteriovorus | reverse complement strand
TTGGGTGCGCGTCCGGGTGAGGCGAGGCGCTCCGCTTCTGACCCGTTACGCGGTCTGAACGAAAGCGGAGCCAAGTCCATGAAGCCTTGCACCCCGGTCCTGCTCCTGGTTCCCTCCACGGGCCTGCCCGCGCTGGCCGCGGAGCCTAGCATGGAGGCCGAGTTGGAGGCCCTGCGCACCTACTGCAGGCCGGACATCGAGCGGTTCTGTCCCGACGTCGAGCCCGGTGGCGGGCGGATCAAGGAGTGCCTTAAGGAGCACAAGGAGCAGATCTCCGTGGGCTGCGCCCAGGCCCTACAGAAGCTCAAGAAGGAGCTGTAGTGCCTCCCCCCGGACGCGCGGCTCGCGGGCAAGTCTCATGCCTCGACGGCCTTCGCTCCGGCGCGAAGGCACCCATCACGCTATGCCCATGAATCTCTCGGGACTGCCACCAGAGGCCGTCAAACAGGTGGCGGCGGTCATGGATGGCCAGATACGGCTCGGCCCCCTGATGGGCGTCCCGGGGCTGCTCAAGGAGCTGGGTCAGGATCCCGAGGCCCTCATCCGCTCGGCTGGGATCGACCCGCTGCTCTTCGAGGATGCCGAGAACGTCATCGACTTTCCCCGCGCTGGCCGGCTCCTCGCGCGCTGCGCGGAGCGCGCCGCTCGGCCCGACTTCGGGCTGCTGCTGGGGCGCTCCGCGGGACTCGATGCCTTGGGCGTCGTGGGCCTCCTGGTTCGGCACTCGCCCGACGCCGGCACCGCCCTGCGTAATCTGGCCCTGCGCCTGCTCATCCATGACCGCGGCGCCGTCCCCATCTTTGACGTCGAGGGGGACCAGGTGCTCCTGGGCTACGCGATCTACCAGCCCCGGGTGGAGGGTACCCGCCAGATCTATGACCTGGCGTTGTGCGTGGGGCAAAACATCATGCGGACCCTTTGCGGGCCACTCTGGTATGCCAACGGGGTGCGGTTGCCCTATCGGCGTCCAGCGGAAGCGGAGGCCTATCGGCGCTTCTTTCAGGCACCGGTGTATTTCGACGCGGAGCGAGCGACCTTGCTATTTTCGACCGACGTGCTGCGCTGCCCCGTCCGAGGGGCGGACCCGTTGATCTACAAGGCGTTGGAGGAGCGCGTCGCCGCGCTCGAGAGCCAAGGGGTAGGCGACGTAGTCGCCCAGGTGAGGCGGGTGCTGCGCAACCTGCTGTTTCACGGGAGGGGGTCCATCGACGAGGTGGCTCGTGTCTTTGAGGTCCACAAGCGCACCCTCAACCGGCGGCTGCGGGAGCGTGGCCTGACCTTCCAGGAGTTGGTGGAGGAGACCCGCTACCACATCGCCCGCCAACTGCTGCGGGAGACGGGTCTCGACATGTTGGCGATCGCCGCCGTGCTCGACTACTCGGATGCCGCCGCCTTCACCCGCGCCTTCCGCCGCTGGTCCGGCACCACGCCGAGCGCCTGGCGCGCCGGCGTGCGCCGTGGCTGCGACGGCATCGTCTCAGCCAAGGATCGTAGCGATCAGGACGCGCAGGTCTGATTGATCCCTGGTCGAGAGCTTGCCGAGACGCTTGATGACAAGCGCACGCTCAATGGTGGTGACAAGGGGTTTGAGAATAGACGGTCTAATGAGGCCAGCAGGTTGCCAATCAGTAATGAGTCGCTCACCGAACACCAGCGACGTACGAACCTGCCTCGTAATGGCCATCAGGATGAGATCAGGCCGCGCTCCATGGTAGCCGGCGCTGGAGATCACGACTGCCGGCCGTTGCTTGGTCGTCGATTGATCTGTAAAGGGAAATGGCACCAGGATCACGTCGCCGAAGGCGTAGATGGTCACCGTCAAGCTGCCCGGAACTGTTGGGAGGAATTACAGACGATCGTAGGCCGCGTCCTCGTCGTTGTCCCATGCCTGCGCGAAGCTCGCTTCCGCCATTTCGCTCATTGCCCGTGTCAGCCTGGACTCATCCTGGCGCGCGCGCAGGAAGTCCACAAAATCCTCCACCTCCGCCACCTTGTGGGGGGGGAGTTGCTTCAGCTTATCGATCAGCTCCTGGGCGATCGCCGTCATTGCCTTCACCTCTGGTACCTTACCGCCGTTACAACGAGCCAGCACGGGTCCTAGCCCTCGCGGGCGCGCGTCGTGCCCAGTCGGCCAGCGAGACCCTCGACATCACTGCCGATGTCGGCATCATATCCCCACATGTCTTCGAGCGTCGTCTCGTGCATCGCAGGTAGGGGGGCGCGACTGATCAGGCCTCCGCGGCGCGGCCCCGTTTTTGCGCGACTTTCACGGTAACCAGGGCATGATCCTCAAGCGCTTTGCCGCACTGACGCTGCTGTGGGCGCTCACCCTCGCCGCCTGGGCAACCGGGGCCGAGCACCAGGCCGCTCCATCACCGGACGCCGAGCTGGAGGCCGAGTCGGTGGCGACCGCGCCGGTGGTGCTGGACGGCAAGACACTGTTCCTGGTCCGGGGCCTGTCGGCCTTTCCCGCCGAGGAGCGCGCTGAGCGCATCCGCGGCCGCATCGAGGTCCTGGCCCGGGACCCGGAGTTTAGACCCGACGCCTTGAGCCCCGTGGAGTCCGAGCTTGGGACCAAGCTCATGGCCGGTGATCGGCTGGTGATGGGGGTCTACGATTCCGATGCCCGGCTGGAAGGGGTGAGCCGCCAGGTGCTCGCGCTCGCCAACCTGGAGCGCGTGCGGGCCGCCATCGCGGAATCCCGGCAGGCCCGAAGCGGCGGGGTCCTGCTGCGGGGAGGGTTAAACGCACTCGGCGCCACGCTGGTTCTGGCGGCGGCCGTCGGGCTCGTGCTCTGGGTGATGCGCCGGCTGAGCACGGGTCTGGAAGGCCGGAT
>JBLMWY010000158.1:0-8612 GCA_050257475.1 Bdellovibrio bacteriovorus | reverse complement strand
GCTGCCCGGATTGCGGCTCAGCACATCGGCGGCCAACAGCATCAGGACCCGATCCGCGGCGATGAAGCGACCACCGGAGTCCACGACCCCGAGACGGTCCCCATCGCCGTCGAACGCGAGCCCGAGATCGGCCTCCTCGGCCAGCACCAGATCACCCAGGGGACGCAGGGACTCGGGGACCGAGGGGTCGGGTATCGTCTCCCCCATCCCCACGCCCGGCTCGCAGCGACGCTCCACCACCTCGCAGCCCAGGGCGCGGTACAGCGCCGGGGCCACCGCCGAGACGGTGGCATTGCCGCAGTCGATGATCAGCTTCAGGTCGCGGGCCAAGGCGACATCATGCTCGATATAGGAGCGGTACTCGGGGACCAGGTCGAGCCGCTGGTAGCCGCCCGCCCCCTGAGCCAGGTCGCCCGTCTCGATGCGCCGCCGCAGCGCCTGGATGGCCTCCGCATCGGCGCTCTGCCCCCCCAGCACGGGCTTGACGCCGTTGTACGCGGGCGGATTGTGGCTGCCCGTCACGACGGCGCCCGCGCGGCGCTCGGGGTGGCAGCAGGCGAAATAGACCAAGGGGGTCGGGACCACACCAAGATCCAGCACGTCAGGCCCGGCGGAGCGGATCCCCGCCCCCAGGGCGGCCGCGAGCTCCGGACTCGAGGGCCGACAGTCCCGGCCGATGACCAGCGTGCGGTCACCGCCCGCCGCCGCGGCGCTCCCCAGGGCCCGGCCAATCGCCTGCATGGTCTCGCCGGTGAGCTGCTGGTCGACCAGGCCGCGGATGTCGTAGGCACGGAAGATCGCCGCGGGGATCTCGGCCCCCGGGGCCAGGGGTTGGGCGAGCTCCCCGGGTCCTGGGCCCGCGCCGCCGTCGTCCGGCAGATCCGGAAGCTCCAGCTCCTCTGGCTCATCAAGGGCCTCCCACGCCGCGCGATCGGCAAGTTCCTCCGAGTCGGCCGGCTCGCCGCTCGGCTCGACCTCGGAGACCCGGGCCGGCGAGCGAGGCAAGCCGCCTGAGTCCGCCATCTCGGTTTGACCGCCCCCGCGGGGGCCTGGGACGGGTCCCAGGGCGCGTAACTGCGTCAGCACCTCAAGGTGCGCCCTTTGGGTCTCGGCGAGCCGGGATTTGACGCGGCGGATGGGGCGCTTGTGCAGGGCATCTTGAACCATCAGAACCAGGCCCTGGGCGTCCTCCTGCAAGTCTCTCTTGAGCCCGCGATGGGCGAGCCACAGGAGGATCCCGGTCAGCCCGAGCACACTCAGGTAGATCGCGGCCACGACCCCCAGCAGCGGGGGATCCGGCCAGACGCGGCGGTCGAGCCAGACGGCCACCTGGAGACGGGTCCCCGGGATTCCGACCGCTTGGTCGGGCTCTGCCTCGGGCGCGGGTGAGAGGCTGTCGATGGCCACCGTGTGGCTGCCCACCACCTGCCGATAGGCCACGGTGCCTAGATCCAGGAGCGGGTTCACCAGCGGCGGCAGGAGGGACATGGGCAGGGCCAGGTGGACGACGCCGAGGACCCGGTCCCCCTGGGCATCGAAGACCGGGCCCGCGATCGCCAGGTGCATGTCCGGCTGCCCAACCTTGTGGACCTCGGCCTGGGTGACTCGGCGCCCTTGGGCCGCCTGGCGGGCGAGATCGAGCCCCGCGTAGCTCATGAAGCGGACACCGTCCACCGAGCCGATGCGCTCCGCGGAAAAGAGGTGCACGGCGAGGGTGGACGGGAGTCGGCCCTGCAGCTCACGCTCCCGCTCGCGCAACGCCTGGGGCTGGCGCGAGGCCAGGTCGCGCTGCAGGTTCGCATCGGTGGCGGCGGATTCGAGCAAGTCGCGGGCGCGGTCCAGCTCGGCGGCGGCACCCTGGGTAAGCAGGCGCGCGGCCCCCGCCAGGTGGCTCAGATCACGGTTGGACTCCCGCTTGGTCACCAGGGCGACCGACAAGACGGCGGCGCCGAGCAGCACCAGGGCGCTGCCGATGAACCCTCGGACCCAATAGACCCCGGCGCCCCGGGCCGGCTCGACCCGTGATGACAGGCCTCGGAGCCCCGCCCGCCGCGGCGCTGCCACGCCCTTCCCCTTAACCGGTGCGCTCAATCGTTCTGATCTCCCGCTCGTGAATGGCCCGAACCCCTAGACCCTGGGTCAGAGGATGTGAATGAACCTGCTGCGCCTCCCGATCGCGGCGTGGCCTGCCCGTTCGCTCCTCGCCTATCGACTTGATTGGTGTCGTCGCGCACCGCGCGGCTCCTTGGGCCCTCATTGGGCAGGGGGGCGGCTGCTCGCGACGGTTTCCTCACAACCCCTCAGTGCTTGCCCGTATGCCCGAACCCCCCCTGCCCGCGCCCGGACTCGGGGAATTCCGGGACTATCGCGAGCTCCGCCTGCAGCACCGGGACCAGGATGAGCTGGGCGATGCGCTCGCCGACCTCGATGCAGAAAGGGGAGGGGCCGCGGTTCCAGCACGACACCAGCAAGGGTCCCTGATAGTCCGAATCGATCAACCCCACCAGGTTGCCGAGCACGATCCCGTGGCGGTGACCCAGTCCCGAGCGGGGCAGCACCAGCCCCGCGATACCGGGATCCGCGATGTGCACCGCGAGGCCCGTGGGCAGGAGCTCGCTGGCCCCCGGGGCCAGGACCAGGGGCTCGTCGATCATGGCCCGCAAGTCGAGCCCCGCCGAGCCCTGGGTGGCGTAGTGGGGCAGGGGATAGTGGCTCCCCAGCCGGGGGTCCAGGATCTTGACCTCAAGACGATGCGGCATAGCGCTCGGCGATCAGCAGGGCCAGCTCTCGGGCCAGTTGGACCTTGGGCATCAGGGGCAGCTCGCGGCGCCCGTCACGCCACAGCACCACCAAGGCATTCTCGTCGCGCTCGAAGCCCCCCACGGCCGCGCCCACCCTGTTCGCGGCGATGAGATTCAATCCCTTGGAGACGAGCTTGCCGCGGGCGTAGTCCTCCACCCGTTCGGTCTCCGCGGCGAACCCCACGGTAAAAGGAGGTGGCGAGCGCGCCGCCACCTCCGCGAGGATATCGGGATTGCGCGCCAGGTGCAGCCTAAGCCCCGCCTCGGTCTTCTTGATCTTGCGGGGCTCCGCCTCCGCCGGCCGGTAATCGGCCACCGCCGCGGTGGCGACGAAGAGGTCGCAGGCGTCGATGCGCTCCATGACGGCGGCATGCATCTGCAGCGCCGTCTCGACCAGCACCCGCTCGTCGCAGGCGGGCTCCGGCAGGCCCGTCGGGCCGCTCACCAGCACCACCTTGGCGCCGAGCTCCGCGAGGGCCCCGGCGAGCGCGTAACCCATGCGGCCAGAGCTGCGATTGCTCAGGTAGCGCACCGGGTCCAGGGGCTCCCGGGTGGGGCCGGCCGTGACCAGGGCCCGGACGCCCTCAAGGGGTCCCTCCCCCGCCACCGCCAAGGGACGAACGACGACCTCGGCAATCGCCTCGGGCTCCCACATTCGGCCGGGACCCAAGTCGCCGCAGGCCTGGCTGCCCTCGGCTGGACCCAGGATCTGGACCCCGCGCCCGGCGAGCTTCGCGATGTTGTCCTGGGTGGCCGGGTGGCGCCACATGGCTTGGTTCATCGCCGGGACCACGTAGAGCGACGCCTGGGTGGCCAGGGCCAGGGTCGTTGGCAGGTCATCGGCAAGCCCTGCCGCGAGCCGCGCGATCAGGTCCGCCGTGGCCGGCGCGACCACCAAGCGCTCCGCCCAGCGGGCAAGCTCGATGTGATCCATGCCGGCCTCCGCCCCGGGATCGACGAGCAGCTCAAGGCGCGCCGGATGACCAGAAAGGGCCTGAAAGGTCAGGGGCGAGACGAAGGACACCGCCGCCCGGGTCATGACCACCCGCACCTCGGCGCCTCGCTCCCGCAGCCGCCGCACCAGCTCGGCGGCCTTGTAGGCGGCGATCCCGCCGCCGACGGCAAGGAGCACCCGTGGGGGCGGGGCCGCGCTCATGGACGACAGGACCTTCCTCTGATTCGACCTTGACTGGAACTGGGCCGAAGTGTAACTGATCCGTTGCGGGGACGGCGCCTACGGCCGGAGATCCCGCCCGCGTCCGCGGGGCGCCGAGGGACGGCTGATCTGAGAACCACGGCAGGCGAGGGACGAGATGGCGATCACCGATTGGCCCGAAGGGGATCGGCCCCGGGAGAAGCTGCTGGATCGGGGGGCGGACTCCCTGAGCGATTCGGAGCTGCTGGCGATCTTCCTGCGCACGGGCGTGCCGGGCAAGAGCGCGGTCGACCTGGCGCGGGAGCTGCTCGCCAGCTTCGATGGACTCGCGGGCCTCATGGGCGCGGACGAGCGGCGCTTTTGCGAGGCCAAGGGCCTGGGGCGGGCCAAGTACGCCCAGCTCAAGGCGGCGCTTGAGCTGAGCCGGCGCTATCTCCATTCGCGCCTTGCCGCGGCCGACGTGCTGAACAGTCCGGAGGCGACCCGGGATTACCTCAAGCTCAAGCTCTACGCGCTGCCCTACGAGTCCTTCGTGTGCCTATTCCTCGACAACCGCCACCGCGTGATCCGAGTGGAGGAGCTGTTCAGGGGCACCATCGACGGGGCCAGCGTCCATCCCCGTGAGGTGGTCCGCAAGGTGATGGAGACCAATGCGGCGGCCGTGATCTTCGCCCACAATCACCCTTCGGGAGTCGCCGAGCCAAGCCAGGCGGATCTACGCATCACCCAGCACCTGAAGGACGCGCTGGCGCTCATTGAGGTTCGGGTGCTCGACCACCTGATCATCGGTGACGGCCGCGGGACCTCGCTCGCCGAGCGGGGCCTGATCTGAAACCCCCACCACCCCGGGGCAGTTCGGGCTCAGGCCGTAGGACGCGCCGTGGCGGTGCCGTGGCGGTGTTGCTCGCCGCCGCGGCCCATGTTAGCCTTCCGCGTCTTTGTGGGGCAGCCCCGCCTGATCGGGCCGTTCTGCGCCTTCGGGCCTTCACCCCTCGCGTTTCTTTGTTAGGATCTCTGCCATGTCCCGGGTATGTCAGGTTACTGGAAAGCGGCCCATCACCGGCCACAATGTCTCCCACGCCAACAACAAGACGAAGCGGCGGTTCCTGCCTAACCTGCACTATCACAGATACTGGGTGGAGAGCGAGAAACGCTGGGTGCGGCTGCGGGTCTCCACGCGCGGCATGCGTATCATCGACAAGAAGGGCATCGACGCCGTCCTCGGCGAGTTGAAGGCTCGGGGCGAGGTCCTCTAGCACACCGCAACGGGGAATCGGGGCCGAGGGTCCCCGGTCAGGTCGTCGAGACAGAATTCCTGAGGTAAACCGTAATGGCCAAGGCAGCACGTGAGAAGATTCGACTGAATTCCAGCGCTGGGACCGGTCACTTTTACACCACCACCAAGAACAAGCGCAATCAGCCGGGGAAGATGGAGATCAAGAAATTCGATCCCGTCATCCGCCAGCATGTCCTCTACAAGGAAGGCAAGATCAAGTAGCGCGAAGAGATCCGACGCGCTCTGACCAGCGCCCCAACCGCCATGAAAAGGCCCGCCTGAGCGGGCCTTTTTCTTTTCTCGGCGACCCGGCTCGGGCGCCCCGGCGGACTCAGGCGTGTCGCGCCTCGAGCGAGAAGCCTTTGAGATTGCGGGCAAACCGCTGCAGGGCCTGAATCCCCGTCGCCTCCGCCTGTTGGCACCACTCTTGGAGGGAGCGCAGAAGCGCCTCCTGGCTGGCGGTGCTCTGCTCCCAGATTCCCTGCAACCGCTCGCGAAACTGATAGACCGTGGCGAGGTTCTGGCTCTGGCTCAGGATCTGCTCCAAGCGCTGGCGGGCGACCCCGTCGAGCCGCTTGCCCTCGCGCGCCAGCAGCCGCGCGCTGCGGCGCACCAGGCGGCGGCATTGCCCCGCGTCCCGGCACAGCTCGGCGCGCGTCACGGGCGCCAGCACCTCCTGGGTGTAACGGGCGAAGACATGCATGCGGCTCACCACCACGGCCCTCAGGGTGTCCATGTCGACCAGGGGCTTGCCCGGCACCACCAGGAGCTCCGGGGCAATCTTCTTGACGCGGGCCAGGCCGAGGGACTCCAAGGCCCGGATGTAGAACCAGCCGATGTCGAGCTCCCAGGGCTTGGATGACAGCTTGGCCGAGCTCGGAAAGGCATGGTGGTTGTTGTGCAGCTCCTCGCCGCCGATCAGGATGCCCCAGGGTGCGATGTTGGTGGCGGCATCCGGGGACTCGTAGTTACGGTAGCCCCAGTAGTGACCGACGCCGTTCACCACGCCCGCCGCCCAGACGGGGATCCACAGCATCTGCACCGCCCACATTACGATGCCGTAGACCCCGAAGAGCAGGATATCGAGGATCAGCATGAGGCCCACGCCCTGCCAGTGGAAACGGCCGTAAAGGTTGCGCTCCACCCAGTCGTCCGGGGTGCCGTGTCCGTAGCGCTCCAGGGTGCCAGGGTCATTGGCGGCGCGGCCATAGAGCTCGGCGCCCTCCAGCAGGACCTTGCGCAACCCAAGGACTTGGGGACTGTGGGGATCCTCCCGAGTCTCGCACTTGGCGTGGTGACGCCGGTGCACCGAGACCCACTCCCGAGTGACCATTCCAGTGGTGAGCCAGAGCCAGAAGCGGAAGAAGTGGGCCACCGCCGGGTGCAGGTCCAGTGCCCGATGGGCCTGGGATCGATGCAGGTAGATGGTCACCGCGGCGATGGTGACGTGGGTCAGGGCAAGGGTGACCAGCACCGCTTGCCAGGGGGTGACGTCGAGGATGCCGTAAGGGCTCATGGGATCTCCGTGTATCAAGAGACGGATCACAATGGCCGCGGGCACCTGATGGTCCCAGCCACTGGAATGGGGCGTCGGCTGCCGGCTCTCGGGAGGGAGGGTGCAGGGGCACGCCCGCTTGTCATTGTGTGGTGCGGGCCGGCGCCGGGGATCGACGCGGCACTATACAGGAAGCCCCCCCGCGCCTCCAACGCCGCTCGGCGTCTGGTCGCGGCGGAGCCGCAGATTCCCCACCGCATCCAGATGGGCCCACCAGCCTGGGCCAAGCCAGACGGTTGCCACCGGATCGATCACCACCGCTGGCCCCTGGACCTGAAAGGCGCCGGCCAGGGTCTCCCTCGGGTACACAGGGACCGGCTCGGGGCAACCGTAGGCGGCCAACCTCCGCACGGGTCGCGGGGCCCGCGCACCTTCGAGGCGCACGCGGGGCAACACCGGCAGACGCGCCGCACCTCGCACCCGTGCCCGCAGGTTGACCAGCTCCACCTGGACCTGCAGCCGGTGTCCATAGGCCTCGGCATGGGCACGGTGGAATGCCGTGGCGGTGCTGGCGAGACCGCTCCAGGGTAGATCGAGGGTGTAGGACTGACCCTGATAACGCAGGTCCAGGCCGAGCTCGACCTGCAGCTCCGATGGGTCCCGCCCTTCCGCGACGAGCTCCTCAATCCCGGTCCTGGCGAGGCGCTCCAGGCCCTCCTCGATCCCCTCCTCGGTCAGCGCCGAGAGCGGGGTAATCCAGCTTCGGGTGAGGGTCCGCCCCGGGGGGGAAACCAGCATGCCGAGGGCCGACAGCACGCCGGCGTGCACCGGCACCAAGGCTTCACGGATCCCCAAGTCGTCCGCCAGGGCGCACGCGTGCAGGCCCCCGGCGCCGCCGAAGGCGGTCAGGGTGAAGCCCCGGGGGTCAAGTCCCCGCTCCAGGGTGATGGCGCGCAGGGCTCGAGCCATGTGCTCATCGGCCAGGCGCACGATGCCGAGGGCAGCCCCCTCCAGGGACAGGCCCAGGGTCTGCGCCAAGGGCGCGAGCGCCGCCGCGGCGGCGCGCCGGTCCAGCGCCAGGCGTCCACCCAGGAAGCTGTCCGGGTCGAGGCGGCCGAGGATGAGGTTGGCGTCGGTGACCGTGGACGCCACCCCGCCCCGCCCGTAGCAGGCCGGTCCCGGATCGGCGCCGGCCGACTCGGGACCCACCAGCAGCAGTCCGCCGGCGTCGACACGTGCGATGGAGCCACCCCCCGCACCGATGGTCTGCATGTCCACCATGGGCAGGGCCACGGGCAGGCCGGCGATGCGCCCGCTCCGCGTCAGACGGGGCTCGCCATCGATCACTGCCACGTCCGTCGAGGTGCCCCCCATGTCGAGGCTTAGGAGCCGAGCCGCCCCGCCGGCGGAGGCGGCAAAGGCGGCCCCGGCGAGACCTCCGGCGGGTCCCGAGAGTAAGAGCCGGACGGCGTGGCGGGTGGCCTGGCGCGCCGCGATGGTCTCGCCGCTGCTCTGCATGACCGCGATGCGGGCACCCGGCAGCCCGCCGCCGAGGCGCTCCAGGTAGCGCCCCACCAGGGGCCCCACCCGGGCGTTAAGCCAGGTGACGACACCCCGCTCGAGCTCGCCCGCGACCGGCAGGACCTCGGAGGACCGGGTAACGAAAAGCCCAGGGGGCAGGGCCGCGGCGATGGCACGCTCCGGCCCATCGTCCAGGTAAGAGAAGAGCAGGTTGACGGCCACCGACTCGGGCTGGGCTCGGCGGACCGCCTCCCTCAGACCGACGAGGTCTGGCGGCGTGAGCGGGTCCAGGTGGGCGCCGTCCGCCGCCAGCCGACCCGCGGTGCCATGGCAGAGCGCCGGGGGCGCCAGGGGTTGCCGGGG
>JBLMWY010000157.1:0-7678 GCA_050257475.1 Bdellovibrio bacteriovorus | reverse complement strand
ACCTTGAAGTGAAGGCCGGGTTTGTAATCCGTGGCGACGATCTCGCCCAGGCGCAGCTTGATGGCGGTCTCGTACTCATTGACGACGAAGGTCGATGCGTAGACCAGGATGGCCAGGAGGGCGAGCCCAGCCGGGAGGAAATGCTTGTACTGGCTCATTAACGGGTCCTCCGCTCACGGTCCACCGGACGCACCGCGCCCTGGCGGCTATCCGGCTGCGCGGGCATCATGGCCGGGGGCTGCGGCGGGGGCACACTGGCCCCGGAGCGCTGCTTCAACAACTGATCGACCGGGAGGTAAAGGAGGCTATTGCCCCCTTGCTCGACGTCGAGCATCACCTTGTTGCTCTCGCCCAGCACCCGCTCCATGGTGTCGAGGTAGAGCCGCTGACGAGTCACCTCCGGCGCCTTGTGGTACTCCACGAGAACGGCGGAGAAGCGGGCGGCCTCGCCCTCTGACTCCGCGATCACCTTGTCGCGATAGGCCTTGGCGTCGGCGATGATGCGGGCAGCCTCGCCGCGGGCCTGGGGCAGGATCTGATTGGCGTAGGCCTCGGCCCGGTTCTCCGAGCGCTCCTTGTCCTCGCGGGCCTTGATGGCGTCGTCGAAGGCCTCCTTGACCTGCTCCGGGGGCTTGGCCGGCTGCATGTTCACAGAGGTCACGATGAGCCCGGTCCGGTACTGGTTCATCAACTCCTGGACCCGCTCCTGGATGGTGGTCGCGATAGCGCCGCGGCCCTCGGTCAGGATGAAATCGAGCCGGCTCCCGCCGATGGTCTTGCGCACCACGGTCTCGGTGGCGTCCCGGAGGCTCCGGTTGGGGTCCTGGTCCTGGAAGAGATAGTCGGCGGCATCCTGGATCCGGGACTGAACCGTGAGCTCCACGTCCACGATGTTCTCGTCCTTGGTGAGCATGGCCGCCTGGTGGCTGAAGGTGGAGACCTCATCCACGTTGACGGTGGTAACCGTCTCGATCGGGAACGGGATGCGCCAGTGTGGCCCCGGATCGGTCGTGTCGACGTACTTGCCGAAGCGCAGCACGACGCCGCGCTCGGCGGGGCCGACGATGTAGATGCCAGAGGCGAGCCAGAGGACCAGCAGGATGCCCCCGGCAATGCCGAGGGTGCGGGGGTTCAGCCCCCCGGCGGGGAATCCGAAGCCGCCCCCTCCACCCCCTGACCCTCCAGCGCCGCCCGAGGATCCATTGCCGGACGACCGCTTGCCCCCGAACAGGGAGCCCAGGCGCTCCTGGAGCTTGCGCACCACCTCATCGAGGTCGGGTGGACCCTGGTCGCCCCCACCCTTTCCGCTCCACGGATCTTTGTTGCCGCCGCCTGGCTCGTTCCAAGCCATAACTACTCTACCTATGGTCGCTTGCGATTCTGGAGAGAACGGGCGCCGCCCCCCTGACTTAGAGCGGCCGCGCCCCAGGGATGCAGATGCCGCCGGGCCTGCGCCTTATCAACTGAAAGACCGGCCCGCCCCATTGGAGACAAGGTTAGAGATTGTAGGGAAGGGCGACTGATGGGGCAAACCAGCCGGCTCCAGCGATCTGGCAGGAGGGCCGTCTTGGTGCGCCGTCCGACTCAGGTTGAGGCCTGAAGCCGGGCGCCCAAGGCCGGCTCCCGAGCGGCCAAACGGCCCAGGTCCATCGGGCTGATCAACAGCTCCAGCTCCCAGCCACCGCCGTCGGCGGGTCTGTCCCCAAGCACCGTCGCGTGGTCAAAGATCCAGGCCCGCAGCCGGCCCTCGCCGGGCTCGAGCCGCAGGGAGCGACGCACCCGGGCGTCGCCGATGCGCTCCGCGATGGCCTCGAGGAGCAGCTCGATGCCGTCGCCCCGGTGGGCGGAGAGCCAGACCCGGCTTGCAAGGCCCTCCGCATCGCGCTCCAGACGGGCCTGCTCGCCAGGAACCAGATCGAGCTTGTTCCAGACCTCGATGCGAGGTATCTCGTCGCTGCCGATCTCTTGGAGCACCGACTCCACGTCGGCAATCAGACGCGCCCTATGGGGGGCGGCGGCGTCCACGACGTGCAGGAGCAAGGCCGCCTGGCGGGCCTCCTCCAGGGTGGAGCGGAAGGCGGCGACCAGCTCATGAGGCAGCTCACTGACAAAGCCCACGGTGTCGGCCAGGAGTGCCCGCCCGCCCTGGGGCAGCCTCAGGCGCCGCAGGGTCGGGTCCAGGGTGGCGAAGAGTCGGTCCGCCTCCAGCACACCGGCGCTGGTGAGCCGATTGAACAGAGTCGACTTGCCGGCGTTGGTGTAGCCCACCAGGGACACCACCGGCAGCTCCGCCTTCGCCCGCGCCCGCCGCCCCTGGGCCCGCTGGGACTCGATCCGGTCGAGCCGCTGGTTGAGCACGGAGATGCGTTTACCCAGCAGTCGCCGGTCGGTCTCCAACTGGGTCTCGCCCGGTCCCCGCAGTCCGATGCCGCCCTTCTGGCGCTCCAGGTGGGTCCAGCCGCGGACCAGGCGGGTCGAGAGATGGCGTAACTGGGCGAGCTCCACCTGGAGCTTGCCCTCGAAGGAGCGCGCACGCTGGGCGAAGATATCGAGGATGAGGCCGGTTCGATCCACCACCCGGCACTGGAGCAGACGCTCCAGGTTGCGCTCCTGGGCGGGCGAGAGCGGATGGTTGAAGATCACCAGCTCGGCCTGTGACCCCAGGACCAGCGACCTCAGCTCCTCGGCCTTGCCGGAGCCGATGAAGAGTCGAGGATCGGGTGCGGCCCGGGCCCCGCCCAGCTCGGCGACGACCCGCGCCCCGGCCGCCTCGGCCAGGAGCCGAAATTCCTCCCGCTCGTCCGCCTCGGCCACCGCCCCCAGGTCGAGGTGAACCAGGACGGCGCGCTCCCCCGCGTCGGGCCGATCAAACACGGACGGGGTACCAGGCTGCCCGCGGCCGTCGGACGCTCAAGACCGCGCCCCCGGCCAGCGACGGGGAATGGCGATCAGGCGTTCCCAGGCTCGGGGGCCTCATCACTCGCGACGGCAAGCTTCACGTTGCGCGCGGGAACCACGGTGGAGATGGCGTGCTTATAGATCATCTGGCTGACGTTGTTCTTCAGCAACACCACGAACTGGTCGAAGGACTCGATCTGGCCCTGTAGCTTGATGCCGTTGACCAGGAAAATGGACACCGGAATCCGCTCCTTTCGCAGGGCATTGAGAAAGGGGTCTTGAAGACTCTGACCCTTGGACATGGTTTGGCACCTTGTTGTAGTGACGACACGAAAATTGCCCGGCTCGAATCACTGGCCGGTATCCCGAGATCGGTCATGCCGCGCCAATCAGCAGGCGGGGGGCCGCCGGGACTCAGCCGCTCCACCCAAGCCTGTTGGGGTAGTGTCGCCGATTCACCATCGACGTGCCATTGCGAATTTCACCTACCCGGGTCGAGGACCCAAGGCTTGGCGATTTCGCCGAGCCTCTCAACGCCCCTCCACCCGGGCCGCCTGGATCAGCGCCAAGGCCGCGGCCAAAGGCGATGGCGAGTCGGGCAGCCAGTGGCAGTGCTCCTCGCTCCGCAACCAGGTGAGCTGGCGCTTCGCCAGTTGCCGGGTGGCGTAGAGGGCTCGGCGGCCCATCTCCTCGTAGCTGTACTCGCCGTTGAGATATTTCAAGACTTGCCGGTAGCCCACGCAGCGCATGGAGGGCAGATCCATGCCCAGGTCCCCCCGCGCCCACAGGGCCTCCACCTCGGCAACCAGTCCCTGCTCCAGCATGGCGCCGAAGCGCCGCTCGATGCGCGCGTGCAGCACCTGCCGCTGCGCCGGGGCGCGCACCAGCTTCAGCAGCCGATAGGGGAGCGGATCGACCCTCGCTGCCCGGAGCAGGGCGGTCAGGGGCTCACCGCTCAGGACATGGACCTCGAGGGCGCGCGCGATGCGCTGGGGGTCCCTGGGATGGATCCGGGCGGCCGACTCGGGGTCGACACGGGCGAGCCGGGCGTGCAGGGCCTCCCACCCGACCCGTTCGGCGTCCTCCGCCAAGGCCTTCCGCACCTCGGGGTCGGCGTCCGGAAGCGGCGCGAGCCCCCGCTGGAGTCCGCGGAAATAGAGCATGGTGCCGCCCACCAGGAGCGGAATGCGGCCCTGGTCGCTGATCGTGGCCATCTCCGCCAAGGCATCACGGCGAAAACGCGCTGTTGAGTAGGACTCGGCCGGGTCCAGGATATCGATCAGCCGGTGGGGCGCCTGCGCGAGGACCTCGGGACCGGGCTTGGCGGTACCAATGTCCATGCCCCGGTAGATCATCGCGGAGTCCACGCTGATGATGTCACAGGGCAGGCGCCGCACCAGCTCCACCGCCAGCTCGGTCTTGCCGGAGCCGGTGGGCCCCATGACCAGGACCGCCAGCGGCTTGAGGTCCCCCTTCGGATGCTCAGGCATGTCAGCACTCGGCCGCGCCGCCCCGCTCCCTAGGCGCCTAGCGCCCGCGGGAGAAGAGCCGGTCGAGCTCGCCCAGCGTGACCCTGACCCAGGTGGGACGGCCATGATTGCACTGGTCTGCCCGCTCGATGCCCTCCATTGCCCGCAGCAGGGCATTCATCTCCGCCAGGCCGAGACGCCGGTTGGCCCGCACGGCACCGTGGCAGGCCATGGTGGCGAGGATGCCGTTGACCGACTCGGTGACCCGCTCGCTGGTCCCCTGCACGGCGAGGTCCGACAGCAGGTCGCGCAGCAGACGCTCCAAGTCCGCCCCTTGGAGCAGCGCCGGAATCTCGCGGATACGCAGGGTGTCGGGACCGAGCCGATCCACCACCAGACCGGCGGCCGCCAGGGTCTCCAGGTGGGAATCGAGCAGGTCCGCCTCCCGGGGGCTGACCTGGAGCGTCACCGGCACCAGCAAGGGCTGCCGGGTCACGCCACCGGCGCCCCAGGCCGCCTTGAGCCTTTCATAGCCGATCCGCTCATGGGCGGCATGGATGTCCACCAGGATCAGCCCGTCCGCCGACTGGGCGAGGAGGTAGATGCCATGGAGCTGGGCCAGGGCAAAGCCCAAGGGCGGCGGCTCGCCGCTCGGCGAGGGGGAGACCTCGGCCACCGGCTCGGTGGGTAGGGAATCGATCCAGGATCCGTAGCCGGGTGCCGGCTCCGCCACGCCCAGGGCCAAGCGCCAAGGCTGGGCCGGAGACACGGGCGGGGCGGCATCCCGACCCGGCTCCTCACCGCCGATTGGGGAACCGCCGAAGCGCGGGGGCCGCTCCACACCGGATCCCGCGGGGGACAGGGCACCTCCGGCCAGACGCCTGGACAGGCCCCGAAAGATGAAGTCGTGGACCTGGCGTCCCTCCCGGAACCGTACCTCGTGCTTCGCCGGGTGCACGTTCACGTCCACCAGCCGCGGGGGCAAGGTCAGGAACAGCACATAGGCCGGGTGCCGGCTGTGATGGAGCACGTCGCTGAAGGCCTGGCGGACCGCGTGGGTCACCAGCTTGTCCCGCACCATGCGGCCGTTGACATAGAAATACTGCTGGTCCGGCTGGCTGCGCGAGAAGGCGGGCCGCAGCACCCAGCCGTGCAGGCGCAGGTCCAGCGCCTGCTCGTCCAGCCACAGGGCCTGCTCGGCGAAACCCTCGCCCACCAGGCTCGCCAGTCGTTGCTGCAACTGCGCGGGGTCATCATCCCCTGCCGGGGTCAGGCGCAGCAGGGTGCGCCCATTATGACGCAGCACCAGGCCCAGCCCCGGCCGGGCCAGGGCGATGCGCCGCACCACCTGCTCCAGGTGCCCGAGCTCGGTCTTCTCGGTGCGCAGGAACTTGCGCCGCGCCGGCGTGTTGTAGAAGAGGTCGCGCACGTCGACCGTGGTGCCGCGGGGATGGGAGGCGGGGCTTGGGACACCGGCCCCCCCCTCGGCGCCCACCACCACCTCGAAGCCGGTGGGTGCCCCCGCCGCCCTGGAGGTGAGGGTGACGCGGCTCACCGAGGCGATGCTCGGCAGGGCCTCACCTCGAAAGCCGAGGGTCGCCACCGCCTCCAGGTCCGCGAGCTCCCGGACCTTGCTGGTCGCATGGGGCGCGAGGGCCAGGGTGAGCTCATCGGCCGGGATCCCAACCCCATCGTCGCGCACCCGCAGACGCTTGATGCCCCCCTGCTCCAGGTCGATCTCCACCCGGGTGCAGGCGGCGTCCAGGCTGTTCTCGATGAGCTCCTTGACCACCGAGGCCGGGCGCTCCACCACCTCCCCGGCGGCAATCTGATTGACCAGATGGCCCGGAAGGACCCGGATGGGACGGACCCGAGACTCGCTCACCGGCTGCCCCGGCTCGGCGCGGAGTGGCGTCGGGGTCAAGGCCTCAGCCGCCCTCGGGGAGGGTCAGCGCCTGCCCGACGCGGATGTGGTCCCCCTCCAGGCGGTTGGCCTTGCGCAGGGATGACAGACCGACCCGATAGCGCTCGGCAATGCCGCTCAGCGTCTCACCAGACTGGACCACGTGGGTACGCCCGCCCCGCGCCGAGGCCGTTGCGACACCGGCTCCGGGCGGCGGGAACTTGCGGAAATAGGCCTTGATGCCCGCGAGGATGGCCTCGGCGAGGTGCTGCTGGTGGGCGGGCGTGGTGAGCCGCGCCTCCTCCTCGGGGTTACTGATGAAGGCGGTCTCCACCAGCATGGAGGGGATGTCCGGCGACTTCAGCACCACGAAGCCCGCCTTCTGAACCTGGCCCCTGTGTGTATCGCCCAGCCGGCTGAGGTTGCGCAGCACGGCACCGGCGGCCTCGCCGCTATGCTCCAGGGTCGCGTTCTGGGACATATTGAGCAGGACATTGGCCAGCACATCGTCGTTCGTCTTGAGATCCACCCCGCCCAGCAGATCGGCGCTGTTCTCGCGGTCGGCCAGCCACTTGGCCGCCTCGCTGGTGGCCCCGCGCTCCGACAGCGTGAACACCGAGGAGCCCCGCACATTGGGGTTGTTGAAGGCGTCCGCATGGATCGAGATGAACAGGTCGGCCTTAGCCTCGCGGGCCTTCTTGATGCGCTCGTGCAGGTGCACAAAGCTGTCACCCTCGCGGATCATGACCGGTCGCATCCCTGGCTCCTTGTCCACCAGGGCCGCCAGACGCCGGGCAATGGCCAGGGTCACATTCTTCTCCAGGGTGCCACGCCCACCGATGGCACCCGGGTCGTGGCCGCCATGGCCGGCGTCGATCGCCACCACGACCGGACGCGCCGCGGGTGCCCGGGCGCGCGGCGGGGCCGCCACGTCCTTTCCCTTGCCCGGCGGGGAGACGGCCCCCTTGGCGATCAGCTCCACGACCAGGCGCTGCTGCGCCCCCCCCTCCGGCGTCAGTGGGAAGCTCTTGACCCGCACGGGCTGCTTGAGGTCCATCACGATTCGCAGCTCGCCCTGGTCGCGCACCCCACTGCGCAGCCCCACGAGGATCGCGTCCTGCGGGTCCGCCGCGGGCAACGGCCCCGTCAATCGCGCGTCTGGGATGTCCAGGACCACACGGTCCGGGTCCGTCAGGGTGAAGATACGGTGGGTGACGGTCCCATCCAGGAGCAGGGTCAGGCGGGTTTGCTCGGCGGCCGTCGCCACCCGAACGGCCTCCACCGCGACCTGGGCGGCGCATAGGGGCTGGGCGGCGACCCACAGGGCGGCCGCCGTCACCACGGCCAGGAGATCGACAAGTCGCTTCACGTCAAGGTCTCGCCGAGACGGCCCCGGACCCCCCGCCCG
>JBLMWY010000156.1:0-7478 GCA_050257475.1 Bdellovibrio bacteriovorus | reverse complement strand
AGCTCGTTGCCGCGCTCGCCGCAGCCGACATAGATCACGATGTCCGCGTTGGACCAGCGCGCGATCTGCTGCTGGACCACCGTCTTGCCGGCGCCGAAGGGGCCAGGTACCGCACCCTTGCCGCCCTTGAGCTGGGGGAAGAAGGTGTCGATGACCCGCTGCCCGGTGATGAGCGGCGAGATGCCGTCGTCGCGCCGCAGGTAGGGCCTGGGCCGGCGCACCGGCCAGCGGTGGTACATGCTGAGCTTGACGCTCTGGCCCTTGGCGGGACGGACCCGGGCGATGGCGGACTCGATGTCGTATTCACCGGGGGGGGCGATCTCCTCCAGCTCCCCTTCGATCCCCGGAGGCACCAGGATGCGATGCTTGACCGTCTGGGTCTCCTGGACGGTGCCGAGGACGGTCCCAGGGCCAACCTTGGAGCCGGGCTCGAGCTGCTCGTTGGGCTCCAGCTCCCAGAGCTTGGCGCGATCCAGCGCGGGAACGGCGATGCCCCGGCGGATGTAGTCGCCGGACTGCAGCGCGATCTTCTCCAGGGGACGCTGGACCCCGTCGAAGATGCCGCCCATGAGCCCGGGGCCGAGCTCAACGGACAGTGGCCAGCCCAAGCCCATGGCGGGCTCGCCGGGCCTGACTCCATCGGTCGACTCGTAGGTCTGGACCACGGCGGTCTGGCCGGAGAGGGAGATCACCTCACCGAACAGACCCAGCTCGCCGATCTTCACCTGCTCGCCGCTGCGGGCCCCTGGTAGGTCGATGGTGACAATTGGCCCATTGATGTCCCGGATGACGCCGGTTCGGGATTGCTCTGTCATGGTCTCATCCGGTGAAGAGGTTGCCGGTGTCGAAGCCGCTCGGCAGCAGGCGCTCCAGGATCACCTGCTGGACCCGCGGGCGCAGGCGCTCCAGGCGACCCTCGAAGGTGTTGTCGACCCGGATCGACCCGTCGCCGCTGGTGACCAGCACCCCACCGAGGGTCTCGATGGGGGTCTCGCTCAGGTCTGCCTTCTGGCCCCGGGGGAGCTTGTCGGCGATGTCGTCCCAGCGGGCGAACAGCCGCTGGTGATCCCGGCCATTGGCGGAGACCAGCAGTCGATCCCGCTCGATCTGGTTGGCGGCACCGAGGATCAGGGCCTGCAGCCAGTTGCTGTAGACCACCTCGTCCTGCATGAAGGCGCGCATCCGCTCGCCGAGCCGCTGCTCCACGTCCTGCACCAGGTTCCAACGCATGAGGTCGAGGTGGCTCTGCATCTTGAGCTCGCTCGCCTGGACCCGCTGCCGGAAGGTGCGCTCCGCCAGGGCCTTGGCGATGGCCTCCTCGCGCGCCTCGCGCAGGCGCAGGCGCTCCGAGGCCTCCCGCAGTATGCTGTCGCGGCTGCGATGGGCGCGCTCGCGAAACTCGGCCGCCAGCCGCTCCGCGCGGGCCAGGATGGCCTGCTCCAGTTCTTGTACCTGATTCACGATCATTCTCCGGATGGACCGGGATGCCCCGACTGCATGGCGGTGGTCCCGAACAGGGCGGCCAGTCGCTCGGCGACTTCGCTCGCGAGGACGGTGGGGGCGCTCAGCGAGGGTACGGCGATTACCACGATGCGACCGCCCTCCCTGCGCACCCGCTTGAGGCTGTGAATCTCCTGGGCCATCACCCCGTCGTCCACCACCACGAAGGCCTTCTCCCGGTTGCGTCGCAGGTCCCGCAGGATGCGGTCGATCTCCTCCGGGACCGGATTCGCATGGGTCTCGAACCCGATCAGTCGAAAGCCGTCCGCCAGGCTCTCCTCCCCGAGGAAGAGCATGCGAGTGGGACGACCCGCCTCGTGCTCCACGATCATGGGGCTCGGGACTCAGATCCGGTTGAGCAGCAGGATGGAGATCACCAGGCCGTAGATGGCGATACCCTCGGCGAGCCCCAGATAGATGAGGGTGCGGCCCAGGGTCTCGGGCTTCTCGGTGATGGCCGCCAGTGAGGCGGCGCCGATGGGTCCCACGGCGATTCCGGCCCCGATGGTGGAGAGCCCAGTGGGGATGCCGGCACCGATGATGGCCAGCCCCAGGCCGGTGGACATCTCGGTGAGGCCCGCCGCGGCCTCTGTGGCCTCGGCGGCGAAGACCTCGTTGATGCCCAGAAGCAGGAGCCCGAGCTGAGCGGAGACGAATACCACCAGTTGGCTGCCCATCGCCGGTTTGTACCAGGGTCGGATACGCACCGCGAGGGCGGGCCGCATCTCTAGCAGTAGTCCGGAGATGATGAGTCCCAGGATGGCGAAGGACATGAGGGCAACGAGCCAGTACATGGGGAGCTCCTTTTTGGGAAGTCAGAGGTCAGTGGTTCAATCGAAACGGGGCCATCGGTGCGCGGGAATCGCCACGGGGGCACATCAGGGTGATGCGGAGCTGCGCCGCAGCTTGAGGGGCGCGAACTCGTGCCCCTCCCCCGAGAAGTAGCGGGAGAAGCCCTCGTAGTACTGAAGCCGCATCACCTGGATCATGACGATCCCCCCCTCCAGCACCAGCACGAAGACATTGCCCAGGATCACGGTCAGGACATGACCGAAGGTCCCCATCATGTTGGCCAGGGTGAAGACCGCGATGGACAGTGCCACGTGGTTGAGGCTGAAGGCGGCCACCCGCAGGAAGGAGAGGGTGTTGGAGACGTAGCCGATGATGGTCTCCAGGGTCTCGATGAAGACCACCAGGACCTTCTCCCCCACCGGGGCGTGCAGGTGACGCCAGTTGTACCAGGCGAGCGCCGCGAGGGCCCCGATCACCAGGGCCGCGGGGGCCGTCCCGAAGGCCCCTCGGAGGGCCAGGTTGAGGCCGCCCCAGACCAGGGACAGATAGAAGACGAGGTTGACCAGCCCGTGGTGGCCGAAGACCGCCCCCCACCAATTGCCGATCACCGCCCGGTTGTAGATCGCAAGCAGACAGGCCACGACCAGGAAGACCACCCCGTAGCCCAGGGCGATCTTGAGCATCAGGATGGGGTCGTGGATGGGGCTCATCCACAGGGCCGGCAGCACGTGCTCGTAGCCGAAGATGCTGCCGTAGAGGAAGCCGAAGCAGACCGAGGAAAGACCGGCCATGACCCCGAACAACCCGAAGCGCCCGAGCTTGCCGCGGAAGTACCAGGCCAGGGCGGCGATCGCGGCCCCCTGGCCGACGTCGCCGAACATGGAGCCGAACATCAGCAGGAAGGTCACGGCGAACAGGGGGGTCGGGTCGACCTCCCCATACTCCGGGATGCCATACTGCTTGACCAGCAGCGAGAAGGGCTGGAGTAGCCGGCTCTTCACCGGCACCGTGGGCACCAGCTTGCGCTCCTCGGGCCGCGGATCGCGGGATTGGAGCTCGAACGGTAGGGTCAGATTATCACCCAGGCGCGCGGCGAGCCCTTCCACCTCCCGGGCCGGCACCCACCCCGCCAGGTAGGCGAGATGGCCGGCGCTGCGCAGCGAGGGGTCCAGGGCCACCAGGGGCTCCGCCAGTAGCAGGGTGCGACGCGCCTCGGCGAGGCGATCGCGGAAACCCGCGGACCAATCCGCGAGCTTCTGGACCACCGTCTCCCGCTGGCGGCGGATGTCTTGGCGCTGGGCATCGAGCTCGGCGTGGATCTGCTCCGGCTTCTGATCCAGCGACTCCGGTATGGGGATGGACTGGAAGCCTGCCGCGTTGAGCACGGCGGAGAGCTGGGTCTCCTTGGTCCCGGTGGGGCCGACGATGACCACATGGGCGTTCTCGCCGCGCTGCATGTAGAGGTGCAGCAGATGATCCGCCAGGGCCACGGCCCCTTCGAGCTGGCGCAGGTTCTCCCGGGGGACTATGCCGACATAGAAGTCCAGGAATCGCGTCTTGCTGCGCAGCATCCCGAGGTCGATGTTCAGATGCTGGAAGTTGGCCAGCGCCGCCTCCTGCTCCCGTACGAACCGGTCCTGGTCCTCCAGTCGGCGCAGGTCCTCCTCATAGCGGGAGGTCTTCTGCCAGATCTGTCCCAGCCAGTCGTTGAGCTCGACGAGCTCCTGGAGCTCCACCACCCGAACCTCGGGTATCTCCTGTACCTGGGGCACCTCGATCAGCTTAGCGATCTTGTCCAGCCGGGAGCGCGCCTGATTGTAGGTATCCCGGTAGTCGCGCCCCGGCAGCCCGGCGAGCTGGGACTCGCTCGGCGGTCGGGTATCCGGGTGAAAGCTCTCGGTCTCGGCCAGGGCCAGGGACGCCTGGGGCAGGTCCTCGGTGAGGACCAGCAGGCGCACGTGCTTCATGGGGCAGGGCCGCAGCATCTTGGTCGGCTCGTTCGGGGTTGGAGGCGTCGCGGTGTGGTGGTCAGGCGGCCTTGGCCCCGGCCCAGGGGCAGGTCGGCTCGGTGATCTCCAGGGCGATGTCCACCACCTCGGAGGAGAGGTTGAGGAGCCGGCCCTGGACCAGGGCAAAGAGCAGAAACAGGTCCATCTCCCGCAGCATCAGGTAGGCCAGGGCCCGGGCCACGCCCGAGGGGCTCTGGCGCAGGATCCGGCGCGCCTCCCGGGCGACATAGCGGCCCATGCGGCGCTGCACGTCGATCACCGTGCGCGTGTCGGCGAGCAGGTCGTCGAGCGGCGGCGGCAGGGATTCGATGACCCGCTGGAAGCTCTCCAGGTTCACCAGCCCGAGCAGCCGATCCCGGTGCAGCAGGCGCGGGGAGGGAACGAGCTGGAAGAAGGTCTCGGAGGGGGAGAGCTGATAAGAGAAACGGAAGCGCAGGAGCCACAGGAGATCGATGCGGTCCAGGTCGGCGCCGATCAGGTGCTGCAGAGGCTGCAGGTTGTCATCGTGGAACTGCATGACCTGGCGCACCAGACCGGCGTAATAGCGCTGATCGATGGCCGCCTCCAGGGCGAAGGGCTCCCGGCGCTGCTCGTAGATCTCGCGGGCCTGGCGGGCGATCAGGCTGTGGGGGCCGGCCTCGAGCTGGCGCAGGAGCTCCAGCACGTTCTCCGCCCGGAACAGCTCCTGGTCGGGGAGGCGGATATTGGGGGGGAGGTCGAAGAGGTTTTCCCGGATCTCCTTCGGGTCCAGGTCGTGGAGCTTGCCGCGGATCAGGCTCTTCAGGTTGAACAGGGCATACTTGCGGCCCCAGGCCAGCACCACCGCCCGCTCCGCGGCACTCATGGGCCGGACTAGGATCTGCAGCTCGCCGAGCAGCACCCGGATCAGGCTTTGCTCGATGGCGCGGCTGCGGCTCGGGGCGCTTTGCTGCTCATCGAGCAAGGGGGTCAGATGGAACCGCTCCGCCAGCTCCGGAAGCTGCATCTGAGACAGGCGTCCGATGGCGTCCGGGTCCAGGAGCTGGGTGGCCATCACGGCGACCCGGGTGTTC
Organism: Bdellovibrio bacteriovorus; assembly: GCA_050257475.1. Taxonomy (GTDB): domain Bacteria; phylum Pseudomonadota; class Gammaproteobacteria; order Chromatiales; family Chromatiaceae; genus Thiodictyon. Next base: position 2,125 of record JBLMWY010000156.1, on the reverse strand, counting down.
AGATAGGCACGATCGGCGGAGCTCATGGGGTGGCGTCGGGCGCTGACTCGATCGAGGGCGGCCTTGGGTCTAGCGGTTGGGATCGATCAGGACCTGGAAGGCCGCATCCAGGGCCTCGTCCTCCCGTCGCTCCGCCTGGTCCCGTAGCTGGACGTGGCGCTCCTCATAGCGGCGGCGCAGCTCCGCGATGTTCTGCTCGGCCCGCTCCTCGGCCTTGGCGATGAAGCCCCGATGCAGGTCAGGGATCCGCGCGGTGAAGCGCTCGTTCTCGGACTTGGCCTCCGCCATGGCCTTGTGGATCAGCCGCTCCTGCTCCTCCTCGGCCTGCTGGGCGATCTTCTCCGCGCGGATCTCGGCGGCGAGCAGGCGCTGCAGGGTGTCGTCCATCGATGCCTCCATGAGGGCTGGGCTGAGGGCCCGTACCTTAGCTCAAGCCTGGGGAAAAATCCCGTGCGATCACCTTGGATCTTGCTCCAGATCAGGATCACGGCGGGGGCCAGCGGCGCCGTGGTCCCTGGTGGCGGAGGCGATCACGCCCTGGTGAGGCAAGCGATGAGGTCCAGGGCGATCCGAGCGGAGACTCCCCATAGGCGCTCCCCGTCGAACTCGTCGAAGAACACGAGGTCCCGGGCCTCCGGGTGGCCGGGGGCCGGGTAGATCTCGCGGCGATGACGCTGCGGCTCCACCAGCCAGGCCAGCGGGATGCTGAAGATGCGGGCGACCTCCCGCGGCTCCGGCCGCAGTGCCTGAGGCCAGGGGATGCAGCCCACCACCGGTGTGACCAGATAGTGGCTGACGGTGCGCAGCGGGCGCAGCTCCCCCAGCAGGTTCACCTGGGACCTGGGCAGGCCGATCTCCTCCTCCGCCTCTCGCAGCGCGGTGGCGATGCAGCTCGGATCGCTTCGCTGCCAGCGCCCGCCGGGGAAGCCGACCTCGCCGCTGTGTCGATCCGCCGCGTGCTCGGCCCGGCGGATGAAGATCAGGTGCCAGGCCCCCGCGTGCCGATAGAGTGTCAGTAGCACGGCCGCCCGCTGGAGCGGCTGGGGCGGGGGCGGCCCGTCCAGCTCGGCGACTGGTGCGGCGCGGCAGCCGCTCGGCCGCAGGCGAGCGCGAATCGCCTCGCAGCTTAGCCGGTCGATGGGAGGGTAGTCGCTGAACGAGGGATCTGAGGGTGTCTTCGGGTCCACGGGCCCAAGCATAGGGCAGGGAGGGCCCGGCGGGCAGAGGCCCCGAGGGGCGGGATCATCAATTGATGGTCACGGTCCTCTGGGGGACGACGCCATACTGCACCAGCTTGCGCCCGAGTCGGCGGCTGCCGGTCTTGGCCCACAGGGCGTGCAGGCGCATGAGGTCCGGTGGTCTATCCTCCTGGCCTTGCTCGACGGCCTCCGCGAGCAGGTCCACGAACTCCACGAAGCGGCCCGAGAGCTGGGCGAAGACCGAGCGCAGGGCCCGCACCCGGACCCCGGCCCCGCCGCTGTCGCGCAGGCAGCCGTAGGCCGAGGACCCCATGGCGATATAATAGTCGACGTCGACCAGGCTGCGCGTCAGGCTGTGGGGCAGGATCCCCGCGACGAACAGGGCGAGGTCGCCCAATCGTTGCAGGGCCAGCTCCCGCTCCCCGTTGCACTCGGCCTCCTGGGCCTGCTTGTAGATCTCCACGAGGGGGCGGCGTACCAGGCCTGCCTGGGTGTGGTCGAAGAGCCGCTCCGAGCGGGCGTAGTCCGTCATCAGGTGTGTCAGGTAGGCGAGGGTGCCCTGATCGGCGTCGATCCGTTGGGTCTGTGCCGCGTCTCGGAGGGCCCGGTGGAAATAGGCGCGCAAATCGGGAACCGGGATCAGGGAGGGGCGACGGGTAACCTGTCTCATGAGGCTCGACTCCGGGTGACGGGACCGCGATGCCCCTTTGGTACCCCGGTATCTAAGCCGCTGTCAAGGCTGAGAAATATCGTTGGCAACCGGCTTGTTGTGCTGGCAATGATCCTCGTGGGGCAAGCGCCCTGCGTCCCCGCGAGAAGGGCTCGGACCCTTGCTTGGGATGCCAGCGGGGGCCAGAGACGGCGACCCGCCGCTTCGCTGGTCAGCCGCCGGGTGACTGCGGCGCAGTGGAGTGGGTGTCCAGTCC
>JBLMWY010000155.1:0-2843 GCA_050257475.1 Bdellovibrio bacteriovorus | reverse complement strand
GGGGTCACTCGGCCGCATTGTTCCCGAGTAGCTGCGCCACCGCGCGCTCGGTCAGCTGGTCCTGGCTCAGGACCCGGGCGGTGCCCTTACGCAGGTGCTGGGCGAGGCTGGCGGTGGAGAGCGTGAGTGCGTTCTCGCCCTGGCGGTTGGTGAAGAGGTAGACGCCCCGCAGCTCGCTCACCCAGCTCAGGCGCAGGGTCTTGCGGGTGCCGCGGTCGCTCTCCAGCTCCACCCAGGCGCCGACGGCGAGGGATTGGGCGAGGCGCAGATGCGGGTCCTCCGCCTCGCTTGGCTGCGCGGTGGAGGACGGGGAGGGAACGGGCGATCGGGAGGCCTGGACGGCCTCCGCATCCACCTGGGCCAGGGTGCGGTAATCGCGGGGGCTGACGTGGACCGGCGAGAAGGGGCCTTCGGGACCGTGTCCCTCAGATCGGGCCCCGTCGGATCCGGGCGGCCCGGACGGGGTCGGGCTCGGGGCCTGGGTCTGGTGGTACCGGGCCTCGCCGTGGGGGTGCTCGCTGTGGGGAATCTCGTTGTGCAGGGCCGCCACGTGCAGGCGGATCAGTTGGGCGAAGAAGGGGTCCCAGGCGTCGCCGATGTCCAGGGGCTCGAGGGCGGAGCGCAGCCGTTTGAGCAGGGCGGGGAGGGTGCCGAGCAGGCGGGCGCGGTCCTCGGGTCCAACCTTGGGCTCGATGCTCCACAGGAGGTCGTCCATGGTGGCGATGGCGCTTTGCCAGGGCTCGCCCTCCTCGCCGGCCTGGCCGTAGGCGCGGGCCAGCACCAGGCGCCAGTGCCGCTGCAGAAAGTCCGCGACCAGGGCGGGGACGCCGCGCCCCTGGATCCGGCCGGCGATCTCGGCGTCCACCCGAGCCCGGGCCCGGGCCTGGCGGTCTTGCTCCTCCAGCTCCACCACCGTCGGGCTGGCGCGGGAGAGGGCACGCAGCTCCTCCTCCTGGAGGAACTCTTCCAGGGCCTGGACCTGGCGCTCGAAGACGCCGCGGTCGGTGTCGAAGCCGGTCACCACCTCGTCGACGATGGTGCGCACCTTGTCCGTGACCCGATCCTCGTCGGCCGGGTCGCGCCCGATGCCGGCGCTGGCGATGCCGTCGAGCAGGCGCCGGGCGGGGTCGCGGGCGTTAGAGAAGAAGGTCTTGTCCATCAGGGCGACCTTGAGCACCGGGATCTGCAGCTTGGCGATCTCGGCGCGCAGGGCCGCGGAGAGGTCCGGCTCCTGGAAGATGACGTCGAACAACCGGGCCACGACATCGATGGTGAGGGCGTCCAGGGGGTGTGACCAGCTCGCCAGGGGGGTAGCCCGGAGCTGCCGCAGGGCCTGGCCGCTGCGGGGGTCGATCTGGACAGAGCCGAGCCCCGGCAGGTCGCGGGCAGCGACACGCCCCTGCTGCAGGCTGGTCAGGGCCTGGATGAGCTGGGCGACGCCGAGCAGGGCGCCCGGCGCGGGCAACCCCGTTGCGCCTTCGATCCCGCATGCGACGGGCGAGGGGGGCAGGGGTGCCGCCGGCAGCCCCGGTGGGTATTCGATCCAGGGCGTGGGCCCCAGATCGGCGCCGCGCTCGGACCCCAGATCGGCCGTCGCCGCCAACCCGGGGCTGGCCCCCAGGTTCACCTGGATGGCGCGGGCGAGGAGGGCAAAGACGTCCTCGCCCGAGACGGGCCTCTCGGGGCCGCCGCCCGCCGGGGCGTAGGCGCCGCCCGGCTCGGCGATCTGGGCTTGGACGTCGCTCGGGGTCCAGGTCGCCGTGGTTTGGGCGCCGGGCTCGCCGGGGTGCCTGGGCTCGCGCCCGAGGCCCAACCCCGCGACCTCGCTGCGCTGGGCGGGGCGCGCCAACCCCAGGGGGATCCTGGGCAGGACACCACCCGCGACCAGCTCCCGGTTCAGCTCGTTGTAGATACCGGGGAGCTCCACGGAGGTCTGGCGCTCGAACTCCTGGAGCAGGGTCAGGGCCAGGTGGTCGGTCACCCCCAGCTCGCCGAGGGCCGCCAGCATGGCCTTGAACAGGGCCCTGGGGTATAGGGGATTGTCGTCCTGGCCGACCCGGGTGAGGCGCAGCAGGGCCGCGATGCGACGCTCCAGGGCCGTGAGCTGATCGGCGCAATTGCAGGCGGCGCGGGCGGACAGCTTATCGATGGCGAGATCGCGCTCGAAGTCGTCGGTGGCGATGAGGCTCAGCTCGCCCAGCTCCGCGGGGTGGGCCAGACGCCGGTCCCGGTGCAGCAGGGCGAGGCTGGCGTCGAACTGGGTCACATAGGCGGAGCGAAAGGCCCGCAGCAGCTCCTGCCCCCGGCTGGCCAGGATCTCCGTGGCGGCGAAATAGAGCTGCTGGTGCTCCAGGCTGGTGGCGCGATCCGCCATGCCGAGCAGGTCGTCGTGGGCCTTGCCCAGGTTGCCGGCAAAGGCGGTGGCGATCCCGTGGGCCAGACGGTCCCGGCACAGGGCGAGCAAGCGGGCCGCCTCGGGGTCGAGGGCGGCCGCAAGCGGGGGTGCCCCCGGCGGCCCAAAGGGCAGCACGTTGGAGGGTCTTGGCTCACCCATTATTGCCGGCACCGATGGCACGCACAGGACCCGCCGCCTGATGGCGTGCGCCAACTCGGCTGGGCCGCCGCCTCCCGAAGGCTCTATCGCGCAACGCTCGCCCTTGAATCTGTAGCTGTTTTACCGCACACACCCTGGAGCTGAAGTGTAGGTTCGAGCGCGCGCCGGGGATGCCAACCCCATCGCCCTTTCGGGAAGGATCAGGCCGCGGCGAGACCCCCTGGGCCGCCGTGGTCCGGCCCCTCTAGGCGGCAGTCGCCGCCCCTTCGGCGACGGACGGCGGATCCTC
>JBLMWY010000154.1:0-21999 GCA_050257475.1 Bdellovibrio bacteriovorus | reverse complement strand
TTCAGGGACTTGACCGTGGCGATGATCTGGACCTCATTGGTGAAGCCCTCGGCGAACAGGGGGCGGATGGGCCGGTCGATGAGCCGAGAGGTCAGGATCTCGTTCTCGCTCGGGCGGCCCTCCCGGCGGAAGAATCCCCCGGGGATGCGGCCGGCAGCGTAGGTCTTCTCCTGGTAGTCGACGGTGAGCGGCAGGAAGTCGCGCTCGGGGGCGGGCTGCTTGCTCACCACCACGGTGACTAGCACCACGGTGTCGTCCACGTTGACCAACACGGCGCCGTCTGCCTGGCGGGCGATCTCGCCGGTCTCCAGGGTCACGGTCTGGTTGCCGAACTTGAACTGCTTGCGAATAGCGGTGGGAATCACGGGGTATCCTCGGAATTGGGTGGCCGATGGGTCGGGCTTCAGGGGGCGGGCCCCGGCTGGCAGGCGTCTGACCAGACTTCGCGTCGCCGCGATCCGCCGTGGCGCGGCCCCGGTGGATCTGTGTCCGCGGGGTCGCGGGGCGGGGGCGGCCAGTCGGGCCTCCCCCGCCCCGACCGGGCGAGCAGCTAGCGACGCAGACCCAGGCGCGCGATCAGCTCGCGGTAACGATCCAGGTCCTTGCCCTTGAGGTAATCGAGGAGCTTACGCCGGGAATTGACCATGCGCACCAAGCCCCGGCGCGAGTGGTGATCGTGCTTGTGGGTGTTGAAGTGCTCGGTCAACTGCTGGATGCGCGCCGTCAGGAGCGCCACCTGGACTTCCGGCGAGCCGGTGTCGCGCTCCCCTCGGGCATAGGTGTCGACGATCTGCTTCTTCTCTGCTGCGGTCATAGTCATGGGGTGTCTCCTAGCTATTGGTCGAGGCACAGAACAAAGGCCGCATAGGCAGCCGCGAGGCGCGCTGCCCTGACCTCCCCGACTATGACCTCAGGGGGTCCGGCCAACCCGACCGGCCGCCAAACGGGGCCAATCGTAAAGAACGCGAAAGTGTACCGGCTGGTCTCCCGGGAACCAAACGAAATCGCGGTCCTGGGGCAAGGGCTGAGGGTTTCAATTTCCCGTGCGGACCGAGGATGGGGAGCCGATCAAATACCAGGAAGGCAGGTGATCAACCGCCCTAGATCAACCGCTTGGGCTGCACCTTGCCATCGTCCAGGATCTCACCAACCCCCAGGAAGCGCTGGGAGACGTCGTAGAGCCGCACCAGGCCCTCGGTCGGCGCCTGGGGCACCATCACCGCCTGGCCTTGCTGCAGGTAGAAGGCCGCGTCGGCCGACAGCCGCACCGCCGGCCAATGACCGAGGGCCGACTCCAGCGGCAGCAGCAGGGCATCCAGATGGGCCGCGGCCCCTTCCCGCTCCGCGAGCTCCCGCACCCGATCGAGGGTGACGAACTCCACCACCGTCTCGTCGTAGGGTCCGACCCCGGTGCGGCGCAGGGCGCTGACATGGCCGCCACAGCCCAGCTCCCGCCCGATGTCCTCGGCCAGGGTGCGCACATAGGTCCCCTTGGAGCAGTGGACATCGAGCTCGATCTCGGGCAGCTCCATCCCCACCAGGTCCAGGGCGAAGATCTGGATCCGCCGCGGCTGGCGCTCTACCTCCAAGCCCTGCCGGGCCAGCTTATAGAGCCGCTCTCCGCCGTGCTTGACGGCGGAGTACATGGGCGGGAGCTGATCGATCTCGCCCCGGAACTGCGCCAGCACGGCCTCGATACGCCGGGCATCCACTCCCTCCACGGGGCGGCGCTCCAGGATCTCCCCCTCCGCGTCCGCGGTGCTGGTGGTGACACCCAGGTGGACGCGCACGCGGTAGCGCTTGTCCGCATCGAGCAGAAAGGCGGAGAACTTGGTGGCGGCCCCCAGGCACACGGGAAGAAGCCCCGTTGCCAGGGGGTCGAGGCTCCCCGTATGACCGGCCTTGGCGGCACGGTAGCTGCGCTTGACCCGCTGCAGGGCGTCGTTTGAGGTCAGCCCGATGGGCTTGTCCAACAGCAGGATGCCGGTGACGTTACGCCCGGTGGCGTGGCGTCTGCCCATGGTTGTCGCTCCCTCAGGTGACCGGCGGATCGTCCGCGTCGACGGTACTTTCCCCGGCCACCTGCTCGATCAAGGCGGACAGGTGCTCGCCGCTGCGTATGGACTCGTCGTGGACGAAGTGCAGCTGGGGCATGGCGCGCAGCCGCACCCGCTGGGCCAGGGCGTGACGCAGGAAGCCAGCGAGACGCCCATTCAGCAGCCGCTCCTGCTCGCGGCCGTTCTCGTCCTCCGGGAAGCAGGTGAAAAAGACCTTGGCGTGGGATAGGTCGCGTGCCACCCGGACCTCCTGAACCGTGAGGCTCGCCAGGCGCGGGTCCCGCACCTCGTCGCGCAGAACCTGATAGAGCTCCCGCTTGAGCTCGGCCCCAATGCGCTCGGTGCGATCGAACTCCTTCATCGCAAGGGCCCCGCGCCCAAGGGAAGCGCGGCGCCCGCCCGGCCCGGCTCCACTGCCGCCGACCTCGGGCCCACAAGCTCACCACCCCTGGTCACAGGACGCGCGCCCGCTCGGTGCGCTCGAACACCTCGATGTGGTCACCCACCTGGACATCGTTGTAGTTCTTCACCCCGATGCCGCACTCCATCCCGGCCTTGACCTCGGAGACATCGTCCTTAAAGCGGCGCAGGGACTCCAGCACACCCTCGTAGACCACCACGTTGTTGCGCAGCACCCGGATCGGGTTGTTGCGCTTGATGACCCCCTCCAGCACCATGCAGCCGGCGATGGCGCCGAACTTGGAGGACCGGAACACGTCGCGCACCTCCACCATGCCGATGATCTCCTCGGTGATGATCGGCTTGAGGAGCCCCGAGAGGGCCTTCTTCACGTCGTCGATGAGCTCGTAGATGATGCTGTAGTAGCGCAGGTCGAGGCCCTTCTCCTCCACCACCCGGCGCGCCGCCGCGTCCGCACGGACGTTGAACCCGATGATGATGGCGTTGGAGGTCACCGCCAGGTTGGCGTCGGACTCGGTGATGCCGCCCACCCCGGTGGCCACCAGGCTGACCTTGACCTCGTCGTTGGCAAGTTTGAGTAGGCTGTCCCGTAGGGCCTCGAGGCTGCCCTGCACGTCCGCCTTGATGACGATGTTGACGGACTTCTGCTCCCCCTCCTTGAGCTGGGAGAAGAGCTGCTCCAGGCTCGTGCCACGGGTCTCCTCCAGCTTGGAGCGGCGGCTGCGTGAGGCGCGCAGCTCCGCGACCTCGCGGGCACGGCGCTCGTCCGCCACCGCCAGCACGTCATCACCCGCGTTCGGGGTGGCCGAGAGACCGAGGACCTGAACCGGGATCGAGGGACCGGCCTCTTCGATGGGGTTTCCTGCCTCGTCGAACATGGCTCGCACGCGGCCGTACTCGCTGCCGCTCACGATCACGTCGCCGCGGCGCAGGGTCCCCGCCTGAACCAGGATGGTCGCCACCGGGCCACGCCCCTTGTCCAGGCTGGATTCGACGATGGTTCCGCGGGCCGGCCCGTCCACCGGGGCCTTGAGCTCCAGCACCTCCGCCTGCAGCAGGATGGCATCCAACAGGTCGTCGATCCCGGCGCCCGACTTGGCGGAGACCTTGACCAGCATGGTATCGCCGCCCCACTCCTCCGCCAGCACCTCGTGCTGGGAGAGCTCCTGCATGACCCGATCCGGATTGGCGTCGGGCTTGTCCATCTTGTTCACGGCGACCACGATCGGGACCTTGGAGGCCCTGGCGTGCTGGATGGCCTCGATGGTCTGGGGCATGACGCCGTCGTCGGCGGCCACCACCAGTACCACGATGTCGGTCACCTTGGCCCCGCGGGCGCGCATGGCCGAGAAGGCGGCGTGCCCCGGGGTGTCCAGGAAGGAGATGACCCCCTTGCTGGTCTCCACGTGATAGGCGCCTATGTGCTGGGTGATGCCGCCAGCCTCCCCCGAGGCCACGTGGGTACGACGGATGTAGTCGAGCAAGGAGGTCTTGCCGTGGTCCACGTGGCCCATGATGGTGACCACGGGGGCGCGGGGCCTGGCCTCGGCCTCGCCGGCCTGGGCCTCCACCTCCTCGATCAGGGTGTCTTCCGCGGTGCGCAGGTCCGCCATGACCGCCTTGTGACCCATCTCCTCCACCAGCAGGGTCGCGGTGTCACGGTCGATGGCCTGGTTGATGGTGACCATCATCCCCTGCTTGAAGAGCTCCTTGATCAGGTCGCCAGCCTTGACCGACATCCGGCTCGCCAGCTCACCCACGGTGATGCTGTCCGGGATCTCCACCTCGCGGACCACCGGGGCGGTCGGCCGCTGGAACAGGTGCTTGTCCTGGAGCTGGGGCTTGGCGGTCTTCTTCTTGCGCTTGGGCGTGCGGCCGGCGACGGCATCCGCATCCACCTCCTCGTACTCCGCCTTGGGCACCTCCTGGTCCCTTGCCCTTAGGGAGTCCTTGCGGGCCGCCTTTTTGACCGTGCGCTCCTTCTCCGAGATCTCGGCCTTCTTCGGCGCGACCGCCGCCGGCCGCTTGGCGGCCTTGACCGCCTCGCCGCGACGCCGCACCACGTCCTCGTCCTCCTGCGCCGCCGCCTCCGGCTCCACCGGCTCGCCGGTCACGACGTCCTCGACGACCGGGGTCGCCTCCGCGGCTTGACGGCGTGCCTCGACATCGGCCCGACGGCGAGCCTCATCCGCCAACCGGCGACGCTCCTCCTCCTCCCGCTGGAGACGCTCCTGCTCTTCCCGCTCGGCGAGCCGGCGGGCCTCCTGCTCGGCGCGCAGGGCCTCCAGCTCGCTGCGCCGGCGCACCTCGTCGGAGACGCCGGCAGAGCCCTCCCGCAGGCGGCCGGGCCGAGGGGCCTCTGTGGTTGGGCGACGGGACGGCGTGGCCGGGAGCACAGCCGGTGACGGAGTGGCCTCGGTGGCCTCTATCCTGGGCTCGCTTGGCGCCCCCTCCTCTTCGCGCCGCACATAGATGCGCTTGCGCCTGACCTCCACGCTGACGGTCTTGGAGCGCACCGAAGGTGCTGGGCGGGGGCTGCCCGCCGGACCGCGGGGCGCAACCACGGGTTGGCGCAGCTCGGTTACGGACTTGCGCTTGAGGGTCACGCGGCTGGGGGCCGCGCCTCCGTCGGGTTCGGCCTTGCCGTGGCTGCGCCGCAGGAAGCCCAGGAGCTGAAGCTTTTCCTGCTCGGTGAGGGTGGCATCCTCTCCGCTGGCGCGGATCCCCGCTTCGTTGAGCTGGGCCAGGAGACGCTCGACCGGGACGCCGACCGTGGAGGCAAGCTGCTTGACCGTCACTTCACTCATACTGACCTCCTACCGGGACACCTCACCGGCCTCCGCAAACCAGGGCTCGCGCGCCTTCATGATGAGCCGCGCCGCCCGCTCCGCGTCCATGCCCTCGATCTCCATCAGCTCGTCCACGGACTGCTCCGCCAGCTCGTCCATGGTGGCGACCCCCCGAGCGGCAAGCGCCAGCGCCAGGGATTCGTCCATGCCCTCCATCGCCAGCAGATCCTCCGCGGGCTCGCCCCCCAAGACCTCCTCGGAGGCGATGGCGCGGGTGAGCAGCACGTCCTTGGCCCGCTCCCGTAGCTCGTTGATGGTCTCGTCGTCCAGCTCGCCGATGGCCTGCATCTCAGTCAGGGGGACGTAGGCTACCTCGTCCACGGTGGTGAAACCCTCATCCACTAGCAGGGACGCCAGGTTCTCATCGATACCGAGCTGCTCCATGAAGCTCTCCACGGCCCGATTGGCCTCCTGCTCGCTCTTGGCGGCGGCCTCCTCCTCATTCATGACGTTGAGGGTCCAACCGGTGAGCTGGCTGGCGAGCCGCACATTCTGGCCGTAGCGGCCGATGGCCTGGGACAGGTTCTCGTCCTTGACCGCCACATCCATGCTGCGCGCCTCCTCGTCGATGACGATGGAGACCACGTCCGCCGGCGACATGGCATTGATCACGAACTGGGCGGGGTTGTCGTCGTAGAGGATGATGTCCACCCGCTCGCCGTTGAGCTCGTTGGAGACCGCCTGGACCCGGGAGCCCCGCATGCCCACACAGGCCCCCACCGGATCGATGCGGGGATCGCGGGTGCGCACGGCGATCTTGGCCCGCAAGCCAGGATCCCGGGCGGCGCCCAGGATCTCGATCATGCCCTCCCCCACTTCCGGCACCTCCAGCTTGAACAGCGCGATCAGGAGCTCGGGGGCGGTGCGGCTGACGAAGAGCTGGGGCCCCTTGGCCTCGGCGCGCACATCGAAGAGATAGCCGCGCAGCCGGTCACCGGGTCGCACCGACTCGCGGGGGATCACATGGTCTCGGGGGACCAGGGCCTCGGCGTTGTTGCCAAGATCCAGAAGGATGGTCCCGCGGTCCGCCTTCTTGACGATGCCGGTAACCAGCTCCCCCTTGCGGGGCAGGTAGGCCTCCACGATCTTTGCCCGCTCGGCCTCCCGGACCTTCTGGACTATGACCTGCTTGGCGGTCTGGGCGGCGATGCGCCCGAAGAGCTCAGACTCGATCTCCTCCTCCATGAAGTCGCCGGCCTCAAGCCCCGGCTCCAGGATCTGGGCCGCGGATAGGGTGATCTGGCGCTCCGGGGCCTCCAGGGTGCCCTCAACGGGGTCCTCCACCACCTCCCAGCGGCGGAAGGTCCGGTAGTCGCCGGTCTTGCGATCGATCGCCACGCGCGCATCGATCTCACCGCCGTACTTCTTGCGGGTCGCCGACGCTAGTGCCGCCTCGATCGCCTCGAAGATCACGTCCTCGGGGACGTCCTTTTCATTGGATACGGCCTCAACGACCAGCAGGATCTCTTTGCTCATAGCTCCGAATTCTCGAATCGCGCGGGTGCCCCAGCCTTAGGCCGCGAGCCCTCATCCTAACCGTCAGAATGTTGGCACCAGTCGGGCCGACTCCAGGGCCACCAGGGGAAGGTCCCACTCTCGGCCATCCGCCTCCAGGCGGATGATCCCGTCCTGCTCGCCGAGCAGCACACCCTCGAGCCGGCGTCGACCCTCGATCTTCTCCGCCAGGCGGACCCGAATCCGCTGCCCGCGAAAGCGCTCAAAATGCTCCGGGTAGACCAGGGGACGATCCAGCCCCGGGGAGGACACCTCGAGGTCGTAGTGCCCGGGAAGCGGATCCTCGACGTCCAGGACACCGCTCAGTTGGTGGCTGACCGCGGCGCAATCGTCGAGGGTGATCCCAGCGGGCTGGTCGATGTAAACCCGTAGAGTCGATGCCCCCGAGGGACGTCGCAGGTGCTCGACCCCTACCAGCTCGTAGCCCATGGGCTCAACCACCCGCCGAGCCAACCGGGTGAGGGTGCTGTCCTGCGGCTCCATCATCGGCCCCGTAAAACAAAAAATGGGCCTGCGGCCCACTCTCTTTGAGAACCGGCGCAGCCCGACGGCCCCGCGGTCCAAATCGTGAGATACAAAAAAACCCCGGGGTTCGGGGTCGATGACGGCTTCTGTTGGGAGGGGCCCCTTGAGGGGCTAGCCTGCGCGGATACCAGATCCGTCATCCCTGAGCGCCGGAAGTGTAGGTGGACCCGCTGCGATAAGCAAGCCCGAATGCGGAATGACCGCCGCCCCGAGTACCGGGGATCTTGGGGTGCCAAAGAACCCCCGCGGGCGCTCGCCCGGCCCCGGTACGGATCGCCATCGCCTGTGCGGGAGGACAGGGGCCCACTGCGACGCTAAGCTTGCCCGCGACTGGACGCGCTTGCGTCCAGGGCCCCGAACAGCAGTCTCCAGTATGCCCATGGTCGCCCTGACACGATGCACTGACCCATCCGATCATCGGCTCCAGACCGAGGCCGCGGCCAGGACGCGAGCCCTATTGAGTCAGGCGCTCCGCTCGCTGGGGAGGGAACCCCAGGAGCTTGAGATCCGCTTCGACCTGCGTGGTGGGGCGGCCGGTCAGGCACGCTTCGGCGGTAAAGGCCCCTGGGTCATCCGCTACAACCCGATCCTGCTGCGCGAGAATCCCCAAAGCTTCATCGCGCAGACGGTCCCTCATGAGGTTGCCCACCTGCTCGCTTACCTGCGCCACGGCCGCCGCATCCGACCCCATGGTCCCGAGTGGCGGGCCATCATGCTCCAGCTCGGGGCCGCGCCCGAACGCTGCCATCGCTACGATCTAACGCGTGTGCCGCGCCGTGCCCTGCGGGTGTTCCCTTATCACTGCGGGTGCGGCGACCATGAGCTGAGTACCATCCGCCACCATCGGGTGCTCGCCGGCCAGACGTACCTGTGTCGGCGGTGCACCAACCCCCTGCAACCGGGACCACGCCCCCGTCCCCAGGGCAACCCCGCCCCCTGATCGGGACCGTTCCCCCGGATCACCTGGGGGGATAGCCCCCGGGTCCATAGCCGAAGCCGGGATGCCCATAGGGTGCGCCGGCGGCACCCGGCACCCCCATCTGTTGCCAGTACTGACGCATCTGCTCCTCTGCCGCCCGCCGCATCGTCTCGTATTCCCCAAGGAAGCGCGCCCGCTCTGCCACCTCGGCGCCCCGTGAACCATCGCCAACCCCGACCACCTGGCTGGGAGGCAAGGCCCCCGGCGCCGGCCGCTGGATTGGGTGGGGATCGCTCGGCACTGCCGGCGCCGCCGTCAAGGTCCCGCGAGCCCCTTTCGGTGCCGTGGGCCCTGACTCTGGCGCCGATGCAGACAGCGCGGCGGCCGGAGCGCCCTGTCCCGTGGTGTCTCCGGCGGCATCCTCCGGCGGCGGCGGACTGGACTCGGCGCCCCCCGGCGCGGGAGATGCCGTCTCGCGATCCGTGGAGCCGCCTTGCCCCTCCGAGGATCCGTCCCCTGGCTCCTTGGCCAGGAGTGATTCAGCGAAGGCCGCCGACTCGGCGGCGCGCACCGGCGCTGGATCGCTGACCGGCACTCGGTCCTCCCCGATCTGCTTCTCGGCATCGGGGGCGTCGGGGGGAGGCGCTGGCGGGTTGTCCGCGGCGGCCTCCGGGTTGGTGTGGCCAGGGGGTGGTCGGAGCCCGGGTGCATGGGCGGTCGGCGTCTCCGGCGCAACTGTGGTCGACTCCGGCGGCGCATTGCGCTTGACGGCACCGAGATAAAGCGCGCCAAAAACGATCACCAGGGTCCAAAGGGCGAGCTTGGGCCAAAGCCCAAGTCCAGACTTCGCGGGTCCGGTGGCTGCTGCCGACATGGTTCGATTCCTCTTGACGTTCTGTCGCTGGTGATCGACGGCGTGAGGTGCTTAGATGCCGCGCCGTCATCCTCGCTGGAGGCCGGACCCGGAACTCATGAGGACGGCCAGAATGGACCTCACCCGGTCCATGCAGCGGGCGAGCTGCGCCTCGATCTCGCCCATCCGGATGGGGCCCGAGCCCTTGCCCGCCGCCCAATTCACCACGTAGGCGAGGGTCGCGTAGCACAATCCCAGCTCGCGAGCCAAGGCCGCCTCTGGCATACCCGTCATGCCCACCAGATGGCAGCCGTCGCGCTCCAGCCGCGCGATCTCGGCCGCCGTCTCCAGACGAGGTCCCTGGGTGGCGCCGTAAACCGCCTGCTCAACCGCCGGCACCCCCGCGGACGCGCAGGCCGCGCAGAGCTGTCTGCGCAGCTCCTGACAATAGGGTTCCGTGAAGTCCACGTGCAGGACCCCGGACTGGCCCCCCTCGTGATAGCTCTGATCACGGCCGTAGGTGTAGTCAATGAGCTGATGCGGCACGGCGAGCTGGCCTGGGCCCAGACCGGGGGCGATGCCGCCGACAGCGGCCAGGGCCAGGACCCGCTCCGCACCGCTTGCCCTCAAGGCCCAGAGGTTCGCGCGATAGTTCACGCGATGGGGCGGGATCCCGTGGTCCGTTCCATGCCGCGGGAGGAAGAGCGCCTCCTGCCCCGCGAGGCGCAGCCGCCCGACCGGCGCGGAGGCGCGCCCATAAGGCGTCTCAAGAGACTGTGTGTCGAGGCATTCCTCCAGGTCGGCGAGATGCCCGGCGCCAGAGCCGCCAATGATCGCGAGAAGCCCCATGAGCCCACCGAGAGGTCGCAACGGGCGCCAAGTCTACCCCAGGGTCGAGGCAAACCAAAAAAAGAACCGGCGCTCCCATCTGGGTGGGAGCGCCGGTTTCCGTGAGACCCTTTCCTCAGGGGGATTCGCGCCGCTGGCCGGGGCTTATGCCCTCGCGTCGATCCGTCTCAATGCCGCGCCTCCTCGAACATTCCGATCTCGACCAGCTTGGGGAACAGCACCTGCTCCTCGCGCTCGATGCGCTGCGAGACCATGTCGAAGACCTCGTGGGTCTCCGCCAGAAAGTCCTCCGTGAAGTTGAAGTCGCAGTTCTTCAGCCAGCGCTTGTGGTAATCGTCGAAGGTCTTGCGCAGGGGCTTCTCGCCGCTGATGAAGCCCCAGGCGATGGACTTGACCTTGGGGTCTTCATGGATCAGTAGGCTCGGATAGAGGCTGCGATCCTCCTCTGCGAGATGCCGCCGCACCTTCTCGCCCAGGTCGCACAGAAGCTCGTAGGCGGTCTTGGCGTTGGGTCGGATTCGCAGTTGCTCCATGCTCATGATGGAACGTAGGTCATCGATCATCTGACGCAGCTCGGCATGGGTGCCGCGATAGCTGTCAAGGGTGTGCATTTAAACCATCCTCCTCGTGATCACATCATGGTCACCGTCGGGACCAGGTCCCAGGGTGAACCGACCGGCAGACATCAGTTGGTCGCGCTCCCGAGGATCCGGGCGCCGTCCCGAGACC
Source organism: Bdellovibrio bacteriovorus (assembly GCA_050257475.1). Taxonomy (GTDB): domain Bacteria; phylum Pseudomonadota; class Gammaproteobacteria; order Chromatiales; family Chromatiaceae; genus Thiodictyon. The sequence continues at coordinate 11,283 of JBLMWY010000154.1, read as the reverse complement.
CGATAGGAGCCCCCGGGCCCGCCCAGATCTGACGCGCCGCCCCATTCCGCACCCCTGACCCCCGAGGGCGTGGTACGCCGTCTTGCGTGGGCGGAGCATGACCAGTCCTGAAGCGCCGGTTTAAACCAAATCCCTGGCGCAGTCAAAACACCCTTGATAATATTAATGTTTTAGCGACTAGTGATTCTTGGCGCCGCCCGGACGTCGCTGTCGGCAACCGCAAAGACACCGGCGGCGTTGCGGAAATAACCCCGATAGTCGAGACCGAAGCCAAACAGGTAGCGATCGGGCACCTCCATCCCCACAAAATCTGCCTCGAGCCGGTGCGGGCGCCGCTTTGCCACAAGGACCGCCGTGTGCACGCCGGCGGCCCCGTCCTCCTGACAGGCGCGCGCAACCTGCTCGAGGGTGACCCCCTCGTCCAGGATGTCGTCCACAATCAGCACCTGCTCGCCCTGGATGGCTTCCGACGGACGGTAGTGCCAAATCAGCTCCCCACCCCGAGTCCCGCCCCGGTAGCGGGTGGCGTGGACATAGTCGAGCCGCAGTTGGAATGGCAGACGGGGAAGCAGCAGGCCGGTCGCCACCAGGCCGCCGGTCAGCACGCAGAGCACGAGCGGATCCGTGCCCCCAAGCCGGTCGGTGATGGCCGTGGCCATCCGGTCGACGGCCTGGCTCATGGCCTGCGGTGTAACCAGCAGCTCTGCCCGCTCGGAGACTCCGGCGTAGACCTCGGGCGGCAGCTTCATGCGGGCACCCCCGGGGTGGTCGGGTCCACGAGGGGCAGGTCCAGGGATGGCGATGCCTCCAGCAGGGCTACGTGGTGGATCGCCGCCTGCCACTGGGGGTCCTCGCGGAGCCCCTCGGATCGCGGATGTCCACGCCCGTGCATGCGCAGGAGGCGGAGTTGAGCCGCAGGATCCGAGTGGTCCCGGAGGGCTTCGAGAATCTCCAGGGCCGCAGGCCTGTTGTTACAGATCAGCAGCATGTCGCACCCGGCCTCCAGTGCTGCCGCGGCACGCTCGGCGTAACCCCCGCCCGCCTGGGCGGCTGCCATGTTCAGGTCGTCGCTGAAGATCACGCCCTGGAACCCGAGCGCGCCCCGCAGCACCTCCTGCAGCCAATGCGGCGAGAAGCCGGCGGGCTCGGCAGCGATGCGCGGATAGACCACGTGGGCGGGCATGACCGCCTCCAGCCCCTGCCGGATCAGGCGCTCGAAGGGGACCAGGTCTTCCGCCGCGATGGTGGACCAATCCCGGTCGTCCACCGGTAGCTCCGTGTGGGAATCCCCCACCACGCCGCCGTGGCCCGGGAAGTGTTTGCCCACCGAGGCCATGCCGGCCCGTCGCGCCCCCGCCACCCAGGCCGTCGCCAGGTCCACGACCACCTCGACCCCCGACCCGAATCCCCGATCTCCGATCACCCGGCTGTGCCCCCGATCCAGGTCCAGCACCGGCGCGAAGCTAAAGTCCACGCCAAGGGCCCGCAGCTCCGCAGCCATCAGCCAGGCCACGGCGGCGCAGGCCCGGCGCGCCCGTCCGGGATCCTCACCGTAGAGAGCTCCGTAGCAACCGGCCGCGGGCAGGCGGGTGAAGCCGGAGCGGAAGCGCTGCACCCGCCCCCCCTCCTGATCCACTCCAATCAGTAAGCGCGGCTCCCGCAGCCCATGGATGGCGGCGGTCAGCTCGGCAAGCTGCTCGGGGGAGACATAGTTACGGGCGAACAGGATGACACCGCCGACCGCGGGATGACGTAGCAGCTCCCGTTCCGCAGCGGTCGGCGCGACGCCCTCCAGGTCCACCATCACGGGTCCGAGCGACATGATTAGGGCCCGACTCCATGGAGCCGCGGGTCGCGGGGGCCCTGGCTTTGACTGTGCTCGATCGGGGTAGGCATGGCAGGCCTCCGGCATTGACGCGCCCTAAGACTGGCACGCGCCCGAACTTTTAGCACACCCCGAGGGGCGGTGTCGCGCCAGCGCGGCGACCTCGCCCGGCGCGGTTGGGCTCGGGTTTGGGCCTTCAGCCCCGCCGGCTACGCACGTCAAGGCGGTCCCGCAAGGCATCCCCGAGCAGGTTCATCGACAGCACCACGGCGAGCAGCGCCAACCCCGGCGCCAGCACGAGATGGGGCGCCACCAGGAGGTAGGACACGCCGTCGCGCAGCAGGCTGCCCCAGGAGGCATCGGGTGGTTGGACCCCCAGACCAAGGAAGGACAGACCGGCCTCCGCGACGATCGTCGCGGACACGCCGAAGGTGGCCTCCACCATCAAGGGCGCAAGGGCCAGAGGGATCAGATGACGGGCCAGGATCGCGCTCTGGCCTCGCCCCAGGGCCCGCGCCGCCATCACGTGGTCCCGGTGGGCCAGGCTCAGCACCTGGGCCCGCGCCAATCGCGCATAGCCCACCCAGCCGACCGCGACCAGGGCCCACACCAGGTTGCCGATCCCCGGCCCCAGAGCGCCCGCCAGGGCGATAGCGAGCAAGGTGCCGGGAAAGGCAAGGAAGATATCCATGAAGCGTGTGAGGATGAGGTCGACCAGTCCTCCCGCGAGCCCAGCGAGGGCCCCCACCAAGGTGCCCAGACAGGCGCTGATCGCCACCACCCCGAGGCCGACCAGGAGGGAGGTTCGGGCACCCATCAGGAGCCGATCCCAGACCGGGCGACCCAGGTCGTCGTTGCCAAGCAGGGAGCCTTCGCCCGGCGCGGCCAGGATCGCCCCCAGGTCCACCCGATTGGGGTCCAGCCCAAGCACCGGGGCCAGGATCGCCAGCAGGGCCCAGAGGGCAAGGATCAGCGCCGGCAGCCACAGGGCGATCCGACAACCCCACCGGCGTGCCCGGGGTGTCATGACGGTCCGCCCGACCCCGAATCAGGCCTCAGCGGACCCGGCCGGTCGGGGCGCGAGGCGCTCCCCGAGGGGGCCCGGGACCTGCACGCCGGGTAGCCCGCGGTTCCTCACTCCAGGGGCTCGGCCCGAGTCATGTCGAGGCGGATCCCCAAGGGGCCGCGAGGGACCCAGGCGTCGAATACACGGTCCCCCCGGCGGATGCGCACCGCGACTAGCTCACCCTTCTCGCCTTCGGTGGTCGCCCGCCGCAGGTCGTTGAAGCCAAAAGGCTGTCCCCCGGCGTAGGACTCGATCACATCACCCGGCTGGAGCCCGGCGGCCTCGGCCGCCGAGCCGGGGATCACCGAGGACACCCCGACCCGGTTGTCCTCGCCGGTAAGATAGAGAAATCGGTCCCAGGCCGCATCGCCGATCTCCTCGCGCAGGGAGACGCCCTCGTTGGCCAGCGCATCGAGCGCGGCGCGATAGCGGTCGCTCCCGAGCCAGCCCTCACGGCTGGCCTGGTCCCTGAGATTCAGCCGTTCGAGCTCGATGCGGCTCTCCCGCCAGACGATGTCCTCGGCCAGTTCGGGATTAACACCGGCGGCTACCAGCGTGTCGCGCCGCTCCTCTGAGCCCTGGGGCGCCTGGGGAGGCTCTGAGACCTCGGCCTGGACCCGCTCCGCCAGGGCCTGCTCAACCCTGGCGAGGCGCGACTGGAGGTCGGCGATCCGGGCCTCGGCCGCACGCCACGAGTCCACCATCGCCGCGAGCCGCGGGTCATCCGCGGGCGGGTCGGCGTCTTGGGTCGGCGTCTCTGGCGACGGGGCATCGGAGGTCGCTGTGAGGGCTTGGGCGAGCCGGGGATCGGAGACCTCTGCCGGAATGCCATCGGCGGCAGTCGGGTCGTCCGTGGTCGAGACAGCGGGGGGGCGCCGAGGTCCCCCAGGGCCAGGGCACCGAAGAGGGTGCCGGCAAAGAATCCTAGCGCGGTGAGTGCCCAGGTGGGTTTCATCATGTCAGCCGATGGTGCAGTATCGAGTCATGAAGTAGAACGGAGCATGCGACAGCGCGACCAGGGCGACTGTTCCCTCGGCGAGCGCGAGCGCGGAGGCGTTGCTCCAGAGGCCCCCGGCGCCGGGCCGCCTGCCGTGTCGCGCTTTGGATTCCAGCGCGAAGCCCCGATGTACCGGGCAGGGTGCAGGGCCGTCAAGCCTGCCGTTGAATGCGCGACGAGCACGAGATTGCCGAGAGATTCCGGGTAGCGACTATCTATGAACGCCAAGAACTTCAACATTCTTCTGTGGGTTGCCGTGACCCTCTGGCTTGTGATGCTGCTCAGCAACATGGGCGGGGGCGACCGGACTGAGGCCCGTAACCTCAGCTACAGCCAATTCCTGCAGGAGCTCTCCGACGGCTCCATCGAGGAGGTGCGCATCCAGGAGCAATCCATCAAGGGACTCCGCACCGACGGCTCGCGCTTCGAGACCTTCAACCCCGGTGACCCCGGACTGGTCGGCGATCTACTGAAACAGGGCGTCACCATCCGCGCCGAGCCGCCGCCGGAGCCCAGCCTGTTCACCCAGCTCCTGGTGGCGTGGCTGCCCTTCCTGGTCCTGATCGGCGTGTGGTTCTGGTTCATGCGCCGCAGCGCCGGTGGGGGTGGCCCGGGCGGGATCTTCACCTTCGGCAAGAGCCGGGCCCGCCAGCACGCCGAGGGCGACGTCAAGGTCACCCTGCGGGACGTGGCGGGGGTGGAGGAGGCCAAGGAGGAGGTCGGCGAGCTGGTGGATTTCCTGCGCAATCCGCAGAAATTTTCGAGCCTCGGGGGACGCATCCCCCGGGGCGTGCTGATGGTGGGGCCGCCCGGCACCGGCAAGACCCTGCTCGCCCGCGCCATCGCCGGCGAGGCCAAGGTGCCCTTCTTCAGCATCTCGGGATCGGACTTCGTCGAGATGTTCGTGGGCGTCGGCGCCTCCCGGGTGCGGGACCTGTTCGAGCAGGCGAAAAAGAGCGCCCCCTGCATCATCTTCATCGACGAGATCGACGCCGTGGGCCGCCGTCGCGGCGCCGGCCTCGGCGGTGGCCATGACGAGCGCGAGCAGACCCTGAACCAGCTCCTGGTAGAGATGGACGGGTTCGCCGGCAACGAGGGGATCATCGTCATTGCCGCCACCAACCGCGCCGACGTGCTCGACCCCGCCCTGCTGCGCCCGGGACGCTTCGACCGTCAGGTGGTCGTCGGCCTGCCGGACCTCTCCGGCCGCGCCGCCATCCTCGAGGTCCACATGCGTAAGGTGCCCCTGGCGGAGGACGTCGATGCCCGCACTATCGCCCGGGGCACCCCCGGCTTCTCGGGGGCCGACCTGGCCAACCTGGTCAACGAGGCCGCCCTGTTCGCCGCTCGTGCCGGCATGGCGACCGTGACCATGGAGATGTTCGAGAAGGCGAAGGACAAGATCATGATGGGCGCCGAGCGGCGCAGCATGGTGATGTCCGAGTCCGAAAAGCGACTCACCGCCTACCACGAGGCGGGCCACGCCATCGTCGGGCGCCTGGTGCCCGAGCACGACCCGGTCCACAAGGTGAGCATCATCCCGCGGGGCCGCGCACTCGGTGTCACCCTGTTCCTGCCCGAGCGGGATCGCTACAGTCTGTCCAAGCGCCAGCTCGAGAGCCAGATCTCCAGCCTGTTCGGCGGTCGTCTCGCTGAGGAGCTGATCTTCGGGCCCGACCATGTGACCACGGGGGCCTCCAACGACATCGAGCGGGCCACCGAGATCGCGCGCAAGATGGTCACCCGCTTCGGTCTCTCCGACAACCTCGGGCCCCTGGCCTATGGGGATGAGGAGGGCGAGGTCTTCCTGGGTCACTCCGTAACCCAGCAGCGGCAGGTCTCGGCGGACACCGCCCAGGCCATCGACCAGGAGGTGCGCCTCATCATTGACCGCAACTACCAGCGTGCCAAGGACCTCCTCACGACAAACATGGATAAGCTTCACGCCATGGCGGATGCCCTGCTCCGCTACGAGACCATCGACAAGGACCAGATCGACGACATCATGGCGGGGCGACCGGCGCGTGAGCCCAAAGACAACACCACCCCGGCGCCCGCCACGGGGGCCGGAGGAAGCCCGACGAGCGGCTCTGCCCACAAGGAGCCGCCCATCGTGGGTGGGGCCGTCGGCGGCGTCTAGGCCCGGTCGAGGGCCGCGGACGGGGGTTCGAGACGTAGAGCCGGAGGTGTTGCCACCCAGCCCCATGACCCAGCCCCTGGTCCTGGCCTCCACATCACCCTATCGGTCGACCCTCCTGGGCCGGCTGGGGCTCCCTTTCAAGACGGCGGCACCCCAAGTGGATGAGAGTCCCCGCCCCGGGGAGCCACCTCAGGTGTTGGTGCTGCGGCTGGCGGAGGCCAAGGCTAGGGCGGTCGCGCGGGACTTTCCTGACGCCCTGATCATCGGGTCCGACCAGGTCGCCTGCATCGACGACCAGATTCTGGGAAAACCAGGCGATCGAAGCCGTGCGATCGCCCAGTTGGAGCAGGCGTCGGGGCGCTGCGTCGTCTTCCAGACCGGGCTCTGCCTGCTCAATGCGGCGACCGGGCGTGCCCAGACCCTGGTCGAGCCCTTCCGCGTCCATTTTCGTCCCCTCAACCGTGCCCGTATTGAGGCGTATCTGGATCGCGAGGCGCCTTATAACTGCGCGGGCAGCTTCAAATCGGAAGGTCTCGGAATCGCCCTGTTCGAGCGCTTGGAGGGCGACGACCCAAGCGCCCTGATCGGTCTACCCCTGATTCGTCTCGTCACCCTGCTGGCCTCCGAGGGGATGGATCCCCTGTAAGACCCTACCGACCGCCGCAGGATGCGATGTCTCGGCGGAGAAAGCACATCGACAGCCGTGACCGGCTGTCCCTCCACCCTCCACCGGGCGATCGCTGCTTCGCACTGTGCGCTGGGTCAAATGCCAACCGCTCTCCGGTATGTTGTAAGGATTGCGTAAGAGACGCGGCTAGGCGATTATTTACCATCAGTTTCCGGTACGGTGCCGGAGACGGCGCGCCTCGGGGGGGGAGCCATGATCCAAGCGCGAGCGGAAGACCGTCAACAGGCCTGGTACGACCTGGAGAAGATCCAGGCGCGAATCCCGGACCTTACACAGGCCGCGCCCCTTCGGGCGCTTCTTTTTTTGGCCCTGGCGGCCGCCGTGCTGGGGCTCAACGGCTGCAGCAGCAGCGGCGGCGGTGGCTACGTGGAGACGGAGGTCCCCAGTGGCGGGCACCGGTACAGCTCCTCCGGCAGCTTCCCCATCCCCGACGAGATCAAGCCCAACGTGGACTTCTGGCGCCACGTCTACGGGGTCTGGAGCCGGGGCCAGGTCGCCATCCACGATGACGAGCACATGGGCGTCATCTACGAGGTGCTGCAGCTACCAGCCCCGATCCAGGAGGGCTATACGTCCTACCAAAAGGACCTGGTGCGCGCCCGCACGGAGTACCACCGCGCGCGGGTGCGGGACCTCCAGGAGCGGGTCACCACCAACCAGCCCCTGAGCCCGGCGGACAAGGAGCTCCTGGCCAAGTTCGAGAAGGACGGTGGCACCAGTGCCCTCTACGGGGCAGAGGATCGGATCCGGGTCCAGCGGGGATTGCGGGAGCGTTTCCGCCGCGGCGTCGAGATCAGCGGGCGCTACGACAAGGCCTTCCGAGAGGTCATGCGGGCCCACGGCGTCCCCGAGGACCTCGCCTATCTGCCCCACGTGGAGTCCTCCTTCCAGACCAATGCCCGCTCCGGGGTCGGGGCGGCCGGGGTCTGGCAATTCATGCCGACCACCGGCCGGGTCTATGGCATGGATGTGAACGGCGCCCTCGACGAGCGGCTAGACCCAATCGTGTGCGCCAACGCCGCCGCCCGCTATCTCTCGGCGGGTCACGACAAGCTCGGCAGCTGGCCCCTGGCCATCACCTCCTACAACCACGGCAAGGGCGGCATGATGAAGGCCAAGGCCGCCTACGGGAACGACATCGGCAAGATCGTTAAGAACTATAAGGGACCCGCCTTCGGCTTCGCCTCCCGCAACTTCTACGCGGAGTTCCTGGCGGCCCGGGAGGTCGCGAGCAATGCCTCCCGCTACTTCCCCGAGGGGGTTCGCTACGAGGAGCCCTGGCCCTACGATCGCCTAGTGCTGCGCAGCAGCATGCCGGCCCATCATCTGGCCCAGCACTACGGCGTGTCCACCGCGACCCTAGCGAGCCTGAATCTCGCCTGGCAGCAACCCGTCCGCGACGGCCGGGCCCACCTGCCAAGTGGCCACACCGTGTGGCTCCCAGCCGGCAGTACCCGCCGCGTGGCCAGCCATCCCCCGCCCTACAGCGCCCCGGCGCCACTCATGATCGCCCGCGCGGAACCCGCGACTAAGCCGGCTCGGCCAGCCCCGAAGCCTGAGCCGGTGATGGCCAGCCGGAGCAAGTCGCCGGCCGGATCGGCATCCTCCGGCAAGACCCTGAAGGTCGCCCAGACGACAGGCAAGGCGGACAAGGCAAAGGGGGCGAAGGCGTCCCAAGCGACCTTGACGCCCGCGAAGGGGACCAAGGTGGCCGCCACGCCGGCCAAGTATCACGTGGTGAAGCCCCAGGAGACCCTCTATCGGGTCGCCACCATAAACGGGATCTCGGTGGCGGAGCTGCGCAAGCTCAACAAGATGGCGCCGAACGACAACCAGATTCGGCCGGGGCAGAAGCTCAAGGTCGGGATCTGAGGGGTCGCGCGCTCCAGTACCGGAAATCCGCTCGCCCGGATGGACACGGCGCAGGGCTCGCCCGGCTCAACCGAGGCCCACCCCGAGGGAGGGGCTGAGTACCGGGGCTACCGCCTGGTCCCGGTCTATCGCGACGTCACGGCGGCGCAACGGGCCGAGGCGATCCGCTTCTGGTTCGAGCAGGGGGCCATCAACGAGTCTTGTGTGGCGGAGCGGCGCAGCCATGAGCTGGTCTATCTTGCGCGGGCGTCGAATGGGAAACTCGCCGGCGTCACCAGCGTCAGCCTGGGCCGCCGCAACCCGGATGGCCGCACCGTCTACGACCTGCGCATATTCATCGCGCCAGACCACCGCACCCCCTGCCTGGCCCGGGAGCTGGTTGAACGAACCCGAACCCTGCTCAAGGCCGACAGCCTGAGGCACCCGGCTTCGGGCGTACGCCTGAGCGCGGATAATCCCAAGCTGATGCGGCCCGGCATGCGCCGCTATCTAGAGCGCCACGGCTTCGCCTATCGCGGCACGGACCGCCGCGGCATCGACCGCTGGTTCTGGTCCTTCGACTAACGGCGAGCCCCGCGGGGGCGTTCCTCCCCCCGCAGCGGAGGCGGGATCAATCCGGCCGGGCGCTGGCGCTAAGCGCCGACGTGGTATGGGGGGCTCAGCTCATGTACCGCCGCGACCAGCGCCGCCGCACGGTCCGGATCCACATCGGGATGGATACCATGCCCGAGATTGAACACATGGCCACTCCCTGACCCATAGCTTGCCAGCACGGCGGCCACCTCGGCACGGATGCGCTCGGGGGACGCATAGAGCACGCAGGGGTCCAGATTCCCCTGCAGCGCCACCCGGCCTTCCACCATCCGCCTGGCATCCTCGAGGTCGGTGGTCCAGTCCACCCCCAGCCCGTCGCACCCGCTCTGTGCCATCCAGTGGAGCCACTGCCCCCCGTTCTTGGTGAACAGGATGCTGGGCACCCGCCGCCCCTCCGACTCCCGGGTCAGACCCTGAACCACCCGCTCCATGTAGGCGAGCGAGAACTCCCGGTAGTTGGCCGGGGCCAGCGCGCCACCCCAGGTGTCGAAGATCATGACGGCCTGAGCCCCCCGGGCGATCTGGGCGTTGAGATAAAGGGTGACGGCCTCGGCGACCTTGGCCAGCAGGTCATGGAGCAGCCCGGGCTGGTCGAAGAGCAGCGTCTTGGTGTGCCGGTAGTTCTTGCTTCCGCCCCCCTCCACCATGTAGGTGGCCAGGGTCCAGGGGCTGCCCGAGAAGCCGATCAGGGGTACCCGCCCGTTGAGCGCCTGACGGATCGTGCTCACCGCCTCCATCACGTAGCGCAGCTCGCCCTCCGGATCCGGGATAGGAAGCCGTTCCACGTCGGCCGCGCTGCGCACCGGCCGCTCGAAGTGGGGCCCCTCCCCGTCGCTGAAGTAGAGGCCGAGCCCCATGGCGTCGGGCACCGTGAGGATATCGGAGAAGAGGATGGCCGCGTCCAGGGGGAAGCGCTCCAGGGGCTGCAGCGTCACCTCGCAGGCCAGCTCCGGGTTCTTGCACAGGTCCATGAAGCTACCGGCCCGCGCCCGGGTGGCCCGGTACTCGGGAAGATAGCGGCCGGCCTGGCGCATCATCCAGACGGGCGTGTAGTCCACGGGCTCGCGCAGCAGGGCGCGCAGGAAGGTGTCGTTGGTCAAGGCAGTCACGTCGGGTCAGGGTCGCTTCTGGTGGTCGGCGCTCGGCAGCCGCCCACGGAGGATACTACAGACCGGCGCCACGCCCTCGATTTGAGGCCACCGGAATGGATGCTCACAACCGCCCCCCCAAGGGCCTGTTCCCAGGCGCTGCAACCGGCGGCGTGGACCAACCGCGGCGATCCGCTCTGTACAGGAACATCCAGGCGCCCTGCTCCCGCGCGACCATAAGGATCGGCCGGGCGCCTCGAGCACGTGGCAGCAGACGTAACACTTGCGCGTGCGCGGCGCGAGCTCCGGCATGGCGCTCAACCAGGTTCGGAGTGACGGACAGTTCATATCCACCGCACCGCGGACAGGCGCCAACGCGCCTCGCAGGGAAGGTCCTCCCCCCCGAGGCTGGCGGCTGATGCGACGAGCGCAGCTTGACGGCGCACCCGCCGCGAGACTTCCGCGAGCCGCTCGTCGGCTGACGCTGCGGGCGGCTCAACGGGTGCAATCCCTGCGGAAGGCCATGGCTCGCCACCTGAGTGACACGCGGCTCGGTGGGTCCGAGCGTACCGAGGCAGGGGCGAGCCGTCTTTGTTTGGACAGGGCCGGAATGGGTCGCAGCCGCCCGATGGCCAGGTGCAGCGGCGGCGCCCACCGATGCGCTAGGGTGGCGCATGGTCAAAACATGTTCCTTTGTCGAGGTGTCAGAAGAACTTTTCGAACGCGGCACCAGGCCGCGACGACGAAGGACGCCAGCTCGCATCTCCTAGAAACGCCACAATGCGCCATTTCTAAAGGACTTTTTAGGTATCGCGCAGGAACCTGGGCCACTAGCGCTCACAGGCGCGAGCTTGATGCTTGTCGGCTCCCCCTAGCGTGCCAATTGAACATGTCATGAACGGCCTCAACCTGGACAATGCCTGTAGCTGAGTCGGAAAAAGGCTGCGGCACGTCTTAAAACAGCGCAGAGGAACAGACCCATGTACAAAAAGCTTGCTTCGACCGCTATCGCC
>JBLMWY010000153.1:0-5748 GCA_050257475.1 Bdellovibrio bacteriovorus | reverse complement strand
TGAGATCGTCCCGGTTGAGCTCGATGCCCCGGAAGACCGCCAGCCGCCCGGCGTTGATGTCCGCGTAGTACTCCTCGAGCCCCCGGCGATTCTGGCCGTAGGTGTTGTCCACCTTGCCGATAGAGGTGACGCCCAGGCCGATCAGATCGCAGTCGGCATGGGTGGAATAGCCCTGGAAGTTACGATAGAGGGTGCCGGCCTGCTGGGCCAGGGCAAGCTCGTCGTCCGGACGGGCGAAATGGTCCATGCCGATATAGACATAGCCCGCGTCGGTCAGCCGCTGGATGGTTGCCTGAAGGATGTCGAGCTTGACCTCCGGGGCCGGAAGCTCGGCGGCATTGATCCGGCGTTGGGGCTTGAAGCGCTCTGGCAGGTGCGCGTAGTTGAAGACCGAGAGCCGGTCGGGGGCGAAGGCCACCACCCGGTCCAGGGTGCGCAGAAAGCTCTCCACCGTCTGGAACGGCAGGCCATAGATCAGGTCGACGCTGATGGAGCGGAAGCCCTCGGCCCGTGCCGCCTCCAGCACCTCAAGGGTCTCCGCCTCGCTTTGAATGCGGTTGACCGCCGTCTGGACACGGGGCTCGAAGTCCTGCACCCCCAGGCTCATCCGGTTGAAACCGAGTCGGCGCAGCAGTGCCACCGTGGCCCCGTCGGCCTCCCGGGGGTCGATCTCGATGGAATACTCACCGACACCGTCGTCCGCCAGCCTGAAATGACGGCGGGTCTGCTCCATGAGCCCCTCCATCTGCGCGTGGCTGAGGAAGGTGGGGGTGCCGCCCCCCCAGTGGAGCTGCTCCACGCGACGGTCGCGGTCGAACAGGTCGGCCTGCAGCTCGATCTCGCGGTGAAGCCGCTCAAGATAGGGCGGCGCCAGGGTCCTGTCCTTGGTGGCGATCTTGTTGCAGGCACAGTAGAAGCAGACGGTGTCGCAGAAAGGGATATGGAAGTAGAGCGACAGGGGGCGGCGGCTGGCGTTGCTGCGCGCGCAGGCCCGCTGGTAGGCGGCCCGGTCGAATGCCTCGCTGAACTCCACCGCCGTCGGATAGGAGGTATAGCGCGGCCCGCTCTGGTCGTAGCGACGGATCAGATCGAGATCGAAGGTGATGCCCTGGTCCATGCCTCAGTACCTCCGGGCGCGCACGTGAGGATCAGCCATCTTCGCCCTCCAGGTCGAGACCCCTGCGGTGGGTATCGTTGATCTGCTTTAGCAGGGTATGAAAGGGGATCTCCTCCGCATAGCGGCCCGCGAGATCCATGAAGGGCAGATCCTCCCGCCCGAAGCTGTAGGTCCCCGCCTTCATGGCCTCGAAGACGGCCTTGATCCCGTCCTCTAGCGGATCGAGGAAGGCCGGAAACTTGGCCATGTCCTCGATCTCGTACTCCAGGCAGTTGCGCAGGTCACCCACCTCGAAGACCGCCTGGCGCACCCACTCCACATACTCGTCGACGCTGCGCGCCCGCCTCAGGCTCATGGATTCACGCCTCCTCGAATTGGTCTTGGTGCAGCTCGAGCTGCTCCCGGGTGAGCAACAAGACCCCCTCCCCGCCCCGCTCGAACTCCAACCAGGTCCAGGGTACATCCGGGATACGCCGCTCCAGCTCCGCCGCCGAGCTACCGACCTCCAGGATCAGAATCCCCTCGTCGGTGAGGTGGCGACCCGCCTCCCGCAGGATGCGCACCACCACCTCGAGACCGTCCTCCCCGCCGAGGAGGCCCAGCTCCGGCTCGCGTCGATACTCCATCGGCAGGCCGAGGTACTCGTGCTCCGATACATAGGGGGGATTCGAGAGGATCAGATCATAGCGGTTACCGCTCAACCCCTCGAACAGGTCCGACTCCAGGACCCGCACGCGGTCCCCGACACCATGGCGCTCCACATTCTGGCGCGCCACCGCCAGCGCCGACGGCGACAGGTCCACGAGGTCCACGTCGGCGTCGGGCAGGTAGACGGCCGCCGCAATCCCGATGCAGCCGCTTCCAGTGCACAGGTCCAGCACCCGACCCACCCGCTCTCCATCGATCCAAGGGTCGAATCCAGCCTCGATCAGCTCGGCGATCGGGGAGCGCGGGACCAGGACTTGATCGTTGACCACGAACTCGAGGCCCGCGAACCAGGCGCGACCGGTCAGATAGGCCGCCGGAAGCCGCTCGGTCACGCGCCGCTCGATCAGCTCCGAGATCGTCACCCGCTCGCCGGCGGTGAGGCGGCAGTCGCGGAAGCTCCCGGGCAGATCCGGCGCCAGATGGAGGCTGTGCAGCACCAGTTGGGCCGCCTCGTCCAAGGCGTTATCGGTGCCATGGCCAAAGAAGAGACCCGCCCGGTTGAAGCGGCTCGCGCCCCAACGGATGAAATCCTGGATCGTGGCCAGCCCATCCGGCTGCTCCGCCATCGTGCTCGGCTCCTCTTGTCGTTCGGTGGTATCGGACCAGGGGCGCGGGCGGACCGCGCCGGGATAAGGCGCCAGAGAATAGCACCCCTATCCGCATCAAGGCAGGGCCGGCGCCGACCCTGAGACCATCTGCGCATGGGCATCGCGAGCGAGCCGGGTTCTCAGCGCGGATGGAATGAACCGCGCCTTAGGCTCGTGAGGTACCCTAACCGGCTGCCAGGACTTGCACCCGCCGGCGAGTCGAGCCCAGAAAAGGAAGCGCGCCGAGCCGAGCGTCGGTCGAAACTGGGGTTTGTCGAGTCCGCAAAGGCGCCGGTCGGCACCTGGCCAGCGCGCAGGGACGGCAAGATCCCGCGGCGCCCCCCGGTGACCCGAGGGGGCGCCTGCACTCAAGCGGCGCGGCGTCGACGCTCCGCCGTGATGAGGTCTGGCCGCACCCGAGGTTTTTCGGCCTGCCCTCGCTCCACCAGATCCGCCAGGGTGATCGCGCTTAGGAAGCGGAAGATCTCGTCGCTCAACTGATCCCACAGGTGATGGGTGAGACAGCGCTGACCATCGCGACAGTTCTCCCGACCGCCGCAACGGGTGAACTCGACCCACTCATCAACGGCGCAAATGATGTCCGCAATCGAGATGTCGCCGGAGGCACGGCCCAGGTAGTAGCCGCCGCCGGGACCGCGCACCCCCCGCACGAGCTGCTTGCTGCGCAGCGCCGCGAAGAGCTGCTCCAGATAGGAGAGCGAGATGCCTTGGTTGACCGAGATGTCCGCCAGGGTCACGGGGCCACTGCCGGAGTGCAGCGCCAGGTCCAGCATGGCGGTGACCGCGTATCTGCCTTTGGTCGATAGTCTCATGGTAGGTTGCCTGCCAGGTTCAATGAACTGGCCCCGGTCAACAGCATGGGGCCCTACGGGACTCAGAGTAAAGTAGTCAACATTTCCCACATTTCAATGCGGGCGAGGCACTTATTCGTCAAGCGCCCGCGTCGACGTCCTTTGCCGCGGTCCAGTGGTGCCGAATCGGGGTGACCGATGCGACCTGACTTACCGAGAGGCAGGTGGTCCGAGGCGTCGCGCGCATCGGACCTGGGCGGGGCTCACCCGCAGGAGTAGGCGAGGTCGTCATCCTCGGCGCGCGGGGCGTGCGCCGGACAGGTGCCGCCGAACCCATGCCCCTGCTGCAGGCAGTAGGCGAGCCACTTGGCGACGAACAAATGGGTGCGCCATTTGGAGTCGAGGGCGGGGGCCTGGTAGTCGGCGCGCAGCGGCAGAACCGTCTGGCGCAGGTCCAGCACGTCCACCTGCCGCGCATCGTGGTACACGCGCAGCCGTAGGTTGGGATCGCACCCGAGGTCCGTGCCCACGCCCTCCCCGCCGCTGAAGACGTGGGTGAGCCGCAGCTCGGTCGTATAGGGAGCCTGGGTCTCGATTATGAGGTGGAGATCGACGCCACCGGTCACCCGGGAGACCAGCCGCCCGCGCCGGGTCGACAAGCCGGGCACCAGGCGGCTCAAGCGGAGGTAGTTCTCCTCGCACAGGATCATCAGGGCACCCACTGTCGGGCGCAGGGACCACAGATCAGCGGTCGCCCGGGGGCAGACAATGGCTTGCATAGGCGTACCCGGGCGACCGAGCTGAGCTCAGGCCGTGCGGCTCTGCTGCTCGGCAATCTGACGCTTCACCTCGGCCATGTCGAGGGCCTTGGCCTTACCCAGGAGATCCCGGAAATGACTCTCGGGTAGGGCCCCCGGCTGAGAGAAGATGATGATCTGGTCCCGGAAGATCATCAGGGTGGGGATGGAGCGGATCTGGAAGTGGGCCGCGATCTCCTGCTGATCCTCGGTGTTGACCTTGGCGAAGACGATGTCGTCGAAATCGGCGGACACCTTGTCATAAACAGGCGCAAAGGATCGGCAGGGCCCGCACCAGGGCGCCCAAAAATCCACGATCACGAAGTCATTGTTCTTTATGGTGTCTTCGAAGCTTTGCTTGTCGAGCTCTACAACGGCCATGGGGGCTCCTACTGACGAATGCGGATGACCCGGCATACTAGCAGATTCGCCTCGCAGTCGCAGGCGGCGCCTGGGCCGCCGCGCGAAGCCCCTGAGCACCAACGAAAAAAGCACAAGCCAAAGACACAGAAACGAAAAACCGGGCTTCCGCCCGGTTTGATCAGGACCCGCCGCTGCAGACCTCAGACCGCTTTGAGC
The DNA here is from genome assembly GCA_050257475.1 of Bdellovibrio bacteriovorus. Lineage (GTDB taxonomy): Bacteria > Pseudomonadota > Gammaproteobacteria > Chromatiales > Chromatiaceae > Thiodictyon. The sequence continues at coordinate 1,148 of JBLMWY010000153.1, read as the reverse complement.
TGGCCTAGGATCTGGTCTCGGATCTGGTCGACGGACCCGATGCCGTGGATCTTGATGTACTTGGGGGCACCCTCGCCGCCCCGCTCGGTCCAAGCCGAGTAGTAGGCGATGAGCGGCTCGGTCTGATCGTGGTAGACCTTGAGCCGGGCCTTCACCGTCTCCTCCTTGTCGTCGTCGCGCTGGATCAGGGGCTCGCCCGTCTCGTCGTCCATCCCCTCCACCTTGGGCGGATTGAAGACCACATGGTAGGTGCGGCCCGAAGGCAGATGGACGCGGCGCCCGGACATGCGCTTGATGATCTCCTCGTCGGGCACGTCGATCTCCACCACCGCATCCACGAACACCTTACCGTCCTTCAAGGCATCCGCTTGGGCGAGCGTGCGGGGGAAACCGTCAAACAGGAAGCCGTTCTTACAGTCTGCCTCCGCGATGCGCTCCTTCACCATGCCCATGATGATGTCGTCGGACACCAGGCCGCCCTCGTCCATGATCTTCTTCGCCGCCTTGCCGAGCTCGGTGCCGGCCTTGACGTGGGCGCGCAGCATGTCGCCCGTGGAGATCTGGGGGATGCCGAAGGCCTCCTTGATGAAGCCCGCCTGGGTACCTTTGCCGGCCCCGGGGCCGCCGAGCAGAATCACGCGCATGGACCTAACTCCTCAGTCGTACGAAAAGACGGCGCAGTGTGCCACAGAGACGCGCTCGCCAGCCATTCCACAGAATCCATGGGGCAATCGAGCGGGTTTATTGGGGGGAAGTGGCGAGTTGCGAGGGCCGAGGGCCGAGGGCCGAGGGCCAAGCAGGATGCCTCGCCACTCGCCACTCTCTTAACGCCCCGAAAGGAGCATGGTCATCATCAGCGCGTTCAGCCGCCCCACGAAACCCGCCGGGTCCTCGAGCTGCCCGCCCTCCGAGAGCTGGGCCTGATCCAGAAGAATCAGTCCTAGGTCACTGAATCGACTCTCATCCTTCTCGCTCTCCAGGCGCCGCACCAGGGGATGGTCCAGGTTGAGCTCCAGGATCGGCTTCTGGTCTGGGGCCTCCTGACCCACCGCCTTCAGCACGCGGGCCAGGTTGGCGCTCATGTCGTGCTCGCCCACCACGATGCAGGCGGGTGAGTCCACCAGCCGGGTGGAGGCGCGCACCTCCTG
>JBLMWY010000152.1:0-19476 GCA_050257475.1 Bdellovibrio bacteriovorus | reverse complement strand
CCGAGGAGCTGGGGGGCACGGCCCTGGATTCGCCGGGCTATGACCTGCTGGCCCTCTACATCGGCTCCGAGGGGATGCTCGGGGTGACGGTGGAGGTGACGGTACGGCTGCTGCCCGTCCCGGAGCGGGCCCAGGCCCTGCTCGCGGCCTACGACGACGTGGAGCTGGCCGGGCGTGCCGTGGGGGCCATCATCGCCGCCGGCATCATCCCGGCGGGTCTGGAGATGATGGACGGGCCGGCCATCCGGGCGGCGGAGGCCTTCGTCCATGCGGGCTACCCGACGGACGCGGCGGCGCTCCTACTCTGCGAGCTGGACGGGACCAACCAGGAGGTCTCGGAGCTGGTGATGCGGGTGCGGGAGCTGCTGCTCGCGAGCGGCGCGACGGAGGTGCGCACCTCCCGGGACGACGCCGAGCGCCTGCGCTTCTGGCAGGGGCGCAAGGCCGCCTTCCCGGCCGTTGGGCGGATCTCTCCCGACTACTACTGCATGGACGGGACCATCCCGCGCCGGGCCCTGCCGGAGGTGCTGCGGCGCACCGCCGAGCTCTCCGAGGAATACGGTCTGCCGGTCGCCAACGTGTTCCATGCCGGCGACGGCAACATGCACCCGCTCATCCTCTTCGACGCCAACAAGCCCGGCGAGCTGGAACGGACCGAGGAGCTGGGGGGGCGCATCCTGGAGCTATGCGTGGAGGTGGGGGGCACCATCACCGGCGAGCACGGGGTCGGGATCGAGAAGATCAACCAGATGTGCGTCCAGTTCAGCCCCGAGGAGCTGGCGCAGTTCCACGCGGTCAAGACCGCCTTCGACTCCCTGGGTCTGCTCAACCCCGGCAAGGGGGTGCCGACCCCCCGGCGCTGCTCGGAGTACCGTCAGCTTCCCCACCGGGGGCCGGGCCACGACCACTGAGGTCTTGGGCTTGTGCCCCGGTCGAGCTCGCGGACACCGGGGCCCAGGGGGTGCTGCCCTGCCGAGGCCTCTGACCAGGCCCGATGAGGCCGCGCCGACGTGATAGAGCGTCTCCTCGCCATCGTCTTTCCACTCTTCGCGGTGGTGGCCGTGGGCTTCCTCTACGCCCGGCGCCACCGGCCGGACATGGGCGCCGCCACGGCGCTCAACATGGATGTCTTCGTGCCCGCCCTGGTCTTCTCGGCCCTGGCCGCGAAGGACGTCGATCTTGGATCCTATGGGCCCCTGGCCCTCGCGGGGCTGCTGCTGGTGCTGGGGTCGGGGCTCCTGGCCTGGCCCTTGGCCCGCGCGGCTGGGGTGGCGGCCCGCACCTTCGTGCCGCCCATGATGTTCGTCAACTCCGGCAACATGGGCATCCCCCTGCTGGTGCTGGCCTTCGGGGAGCAGGCCATGCCGGCGGCGGTGGTCCTGTTCCTGGTCGAGAACTTCCTGCACTTCTCCCTGGGGACGCGGATGCTCGACCGGCGGGCTCAGCTACTGCAGGTGCTCGCGACGCCGGTGATGCTCGCCTGTCTGGCGGGCCTGGCCGTCAACCTGGCGGGCCTCCCCTTGCCGCCGGTGATCGCGCTGCCCCTGGAGATGCTGGGCCAGGTGGCGATCCCCCTGATGCTCTTCACCCTCGGGGTGCGCCTGACCGACGTGGACCTGAGCGACTGGCGCGTGGGTCTGCTCGGCGCCCTGGCGCGGCCGCTGGTCGGTGTGGCGCTCGCCTGGCTCAGCGCGGTGGCGCTGGGGCTCCCGCCTGGTCAGGCCGAGATCCTTCTGGTCTTCGGGGCCCTGCCGCCCGCCGTGCTCAATTATGTCTTTGCCGAGCGCTATGCCCAGGAGCCGGAGCGGGTGGCCTCCATCGTCCTGCTCGGCAACGCCGCGGCACTGGTGACCCTTCCCGCCATCCTGCTGCTGGTTCTGTGACGCACGCCGGCGGTTTGGGGTTAGGCTTATGGGCCTGCAACCCTCACTCGGACTGATCCTGGCGATGCTGCCCTTGGCCTTGATCCTGCCGCTCTCGCTCGCCGCCGCGCTCGTCGGCTGTGCGGCGGCAGATCCGTTCCCGCCGGGGGATGCCGCCCTCGCCACGCCGATGGGTCCGGGACCGCCCTGGGGTCGCGGCATGGGTCCGCCCTGGGCGGGTCCCGGTCGGGGCATGGGAATGGGCCGTGGCATGGCCATGCAGCGTCACCGCCTGGCCATGTCCGGGGGCATGCCCGAGCGCTATCGGGGGCTGCGCAACCCGCTGGACCCGACGGTCAAGAACTTCGCCGCCGGAGAGACCCTCTATTTGAGCCACTGCGCGTCCTGCCACGGCGACCAGGGCCAGGGGGACGGCCCGGCCGCGGCGTCGCTGCGGCCGCCTCCGGCCAACCTGAGCTGGGTCGCGCGGCGCCCCATGGCGAGCGACGGCTATCTGATGTGGGCCGTCACCGAGGGCGGCGGCGCCCTGGGCTCGGCCATGCCCGCCTTCGGGGAGGCGCTGAGCGAGACCGAACGCTGGAAGATCCTGCTGTTCCTCAGGACCCTGTGAGCCGCTCCCTTCGAGCCGCCGGGGCGGCCACACCCGCGGGCACCCCAGACGGGGCGGCGAGCAGAAGCTCCTCGATGGGCTGGGGTGGGGCGACCCCGAATCCTTGGGCGTAGTCCACCCCGAGCTCGGCGAGGATGGCGATGGTGGCCGCGTCCTCGGCGCACTCCGCGACCGTCTGCTTGCCAAGCAGGTGGCCGATGTCGTTGATGTTGCCGACCAGGGCGCGGTTGAAGGCGTCGCCGCTCAGGTCGCGGACGAAGCTGCCGTCGATCTTGAGATAATCCACGGGCAGGTTCTTCAGGTAGGCGAACGAGCACAGTCCGCTGCCGAAGTCGTCGAGGGCGAAGCGGCAGCCCATGGCGCGCAGCTCGCGGATGAGCCCGAGGGCGGCGGGGAAGTTCGAGATGGCGACCGTCTCGGTGATCTCGAAGCAGAAGATCTCGGGGGGCAAGGCATGTCGGGCAAGCTCCTCCTGAACAAAGGGGAGGAGCGACTCGTCGCCCAGGGTGGCGCCGGATAGATTCAGCGCGCAGCGACGGATCCGGTGCCCGGGCCGGCGCAGGAACTGCGCGACGGTCCGGAACACCCGGGCGATGATCCAGCGGTCGATCAGGTTCATGAGATCGAAGCGCTCCGCGGCGGGGAGGAAGACTGAGGGAAGGACCAAGGTGCCATCCCCCTCCCGCATCCGCACCAGGACCTCGAAGCTCAGCCCTTCTCCCAACCGCGATTCCCGCAGGGGCCGCACGAGCTGGCCATGGAGCACCAGGCGATCGCCATCCACCGCGTCGCTCAGGCGGGTCGCCCAGTCCATCTCGGCACGGTGGCGCTGGGTGTGGACGTCGTCGATGTGGTAGACGTGGGTGCGCCGGCGGCCGGAGTTCTTGGCCGTGTAGCAGGCGAGGTCGGCGGCGCGCAGCAGGTCCGTGAGCGAGGTCTCCCCGGGGGAGAACTCCAAGGCCCCGATGCTGGCGCCGAAGCGGAACTGCCGCTCGTCCCAGGGGAACTTGAATCCCTCCAGGGCGCGGTGGATGGCGTCGGCCACCCGCTGGGCATGGGCGATGTCGCAATGGGTGAGGATGACCCCGAACTCGTCGCCCCCGATCCGCGCCAGCATGTCGGTTTCGCGCACCTGATGCCGCATCAGGCTGCTGATCTGCTTCAGGACCTCGTCACCCGCGACGTGGCCCGCCACGTCGTTGACCACCTTGAATTGGTCGAGGTCGATGTAGAGCAGGGTGTGGGTCTCGCGCCCCTCGGGGGTCCCGGGCCGGTGTACCAAGTGGTGGAGGCGCTCCTCGAAGGCGACCCGGTTGCAGAGGCCGGTGAGGCCGTCGTGGCTGGCCTGCCAGGAGAGGCGATTGGCCATCTCCCGAGCCCCGGTGACGTCGCGGAAGGTGAGCACGGAGCCGATGGTGCCGCCCTCGCGGTTGCGAATGGGGGCGGCCCCATGCTCGATGGCGTACTCGTGGCCGTCGGCGCGGATCAGGAGGGTATGGTTGGTCAGGCCTGAGCCAGGCCCGTCGAGTGGAAGCGGGCCCAGCGTGTTGGCGCAGGGGCGGCGGGTCAGCTCGTTGACGACCCGGAAGACCTGGGTGACCGGGCGCCCCCGAGCCTGCTCGAGCGAATAGCCGGTGAGCTGCTCGGCGACCGGATTGAGGAACGTGACCCGCCCGTCGGTGTCGGTGGTGATCACCCCGTCGCCGATGGACGACAGGGTCACCAGCAGCCGCTCCTTCTCGTTGAAGAGCGCCTCCTCGGCGCGCTTGCGCTCGCTCACGTCCTGCACGACCCCGTACATGCGCATCGCGCGGCCCTCCGGGTCCCGCACCACGTCCCCGCGGCCGAGCAGCCAACGGTCGCCGCGGGTGGTGCGCACCTCGACCTGGTAGGACGCCCCGGCATCAAGCGTCGCCGTAAGCGCGGCCTGCATCCGGTCGCGATCTTCGGGGTGGATGAGCCCGAGGAAGTGCTCGAAGGTCATGGGAATCCCCGGCTCGAGATCGAACAAGCGGTAGACGCCTGGGGTCCAGGTCACCTTGCCGGTGGCGATCTCCCACTCCCAGCTCCCGATCCGGGCGCAGCTCTGGGCCAGGGAGAGTCGCTGCTCGCTCTCGGCGATCTGGATGCGCTGCGCCGCCAGGGTGTCGGTCATGTGGTTGAAGGCCTGAGCCAGGCGGCCGATCTCGTCGCGGCCGTCCACCGGACTGCGCTCGCCGAGCTCCCCCCCGGCGATGCGCTCGGCGGTGGCGGCAAGGCGCCTCAGGCGGCGGCCCAGGACGAGCTGCAGCAGCCCCCAGGCCCCGAGCGCGGCCACCAGGAGCAGGGGCAGGAAGCGCTGGGTGATCGACCAGGTATTGGTCAGGGCGAGACGATAGAGGCCCCGCAGGTCCCATCCGATGAGGAGCAGCCCGGGCTCACGCTGACCGAGCCGCGCCTCAATGTCCGGCAGATCCACCGGCGCCGCGGCGAGCAGGATCCCGGCCTCGGGGATCTCCAGGACCCGCGCACCCCGGCGGTTGCGCACCTCGACGAGGAGCGCGGCGAGCCTGGGGTCCAGGGGGTCGAGATCGACCGCCCCCAGGGGCCGCGCCATGGGACCATCGAGATCGGCCCGTCGCAGCGCGGCGAGGACAGTCCCACCCACGTCGCCCAGCAGGGCGAGGCGCACCCGCAGGTCGGTCCCGAGGGCGGCGAGCTCGTCCTGGGCGCGGCGCAGGTCGCCCCGATCCAGGTGCTCCTGCACATAGCGCTGCTGGCGCGTCACCTCACCGGTGAGGGCCCGGATGGAGTCCCGCAAGATGGCGTCCCGCTGGGCCCCCCAAAGCACCGTGAGGTAGGCGCCCATGAAGAGGGCCCCGCCAAGGAGCAGCAGCAGGGACAGGCTGACGCTCAGGGGAAGGCGGAAGAGTACGCTCGGGCGCTTCATTTGAGCCTCGTCGCGTCGGCGCACCCCAGGGCGCGCACCGGGCCGGACTCCACAAAGCGGGCGAGGTCTGGGTCCCCGCGCAGCAACCCATTGGCCTTCATGATCCCGGCCAGACCCAGCGCGCCGGCCGCGAGCCCGGATTCCCCAGCGGGTGGGTGGAGTGCCCGGCAGTTGATCGCGGGGGTGCCGAGCTCCACGCCCGCGATGGCCGCGAGGTAGTGCTCCGGCTCCATTCCCAGGCGCGACGCCAGGCGCTCGGCCGCGTCCGACGGGACCTTGGCGTGGTGGTCAACGGCGGCGAACCAGCCCTGAAGGAGACGCTCGATCTGCGCTTGGCGCTCGGCGAGCATGTCCCGGTGGACGGCGAGCACGTCGACGATCTCACAGGGGATCTCACGGCTGTCGAACAGGGTCTCGGCGCCGAAGGCCGCGAGCTGGGTGCGCAGGGGCTCGTAGGTGACCAGGGCATCGACGCGCCCGGCCCGGAAGGCGTCCAACTGGTCGCCGCTGCGCAGGGGGACGACGTGAATGTCGGTGGGGGTCAGTCCGGCAAGCTGAAGGGCGCGGCTGAGCACATAGGCGCCGTTGGCGCTGCTCTCCACCCCCACGCGCCGGCCGGCGAGATCGCTCAGGGCGTCAACCCCAGACCGGGCGACCAGGGCGTCCGCCCCGGCGGAGCAGTCGAGCACCAGGATCACGGGGATGTCGTGCCCTTCGGCCGCGAGCAGCAAGGCCTCGTCCAGGGTGAGGGCGGCCGCCTCAACGTCGCGATTGCGCAGGGCCCGTAATGACTCCGTATTGGAGCTGAGCTCCACCAGCCGAATGGTGTCCCTCGGGTAGTAGCCCAGGTCCTCTGCCAGGAAAAGGGGTTGATAGCCGATCCAGGGGATGGTCGCGACCCGAAGGGGCGGGTGGGGCTGGGAGCAGGCCGAAAGCATGCTCAAACCCCAGCACGCCGTCAGCACCACCACACCAAGCGCGGTGCGGCGTCTTCTCTTCAATTGCGTCGACCCAGTGACCACCCCGGCCTCCCAGTCCCTGGCGCGTGGGGCGATTATCCCGTAACGGGAGTTGCCGGCTCAATCTTCCACGCCCGGTCCCGTGCGTCGAGCGGCGGAGATCTCAACCCGAGACCTCGGTGTCCCCCTCGGCCCCCGGGGCCTCATAGGTCTCGCTGAAGCCGCATTCCTTCTGGGGGCAGGCCCGCTCGGTCCCCTTGCTGCGGGTGGTCTTGAGGGTCAGGATCGGCCAGCCGCAGCGCGGGCAGGGACCCGCGACGGGCTCGTTCCACACCGCATAGTCGCATTTCGGGTAGCTGGAGCACGAGTAGAAGACCTTGCCCCGGCGGGACTTCTTCTTCTGCAGGGTCCCCTTATGGCACTTGGGGCAGGTCACACCCGTGTCCTCCGGGCGCTCCAGGGGCTCGATGTGCTTGCATTTGGGGTAGGCGCTGCACCCGATGAACTTGCCGTAGCGCCCGTTCTTGACCTCCAGCGGCGACCCGCACTTGGGGCAGACGCGGCCCTCCACCACCTCCCGCGCCTCGGGCTCGGCCTTGTCGGCGCTCAGGTCCCGGGTGTAGTCGCAGGCCGGATAGTTGGTGCAGCCGATGAAGCGTCCGTTGCGCCCGAGGCGGATGGAGAGCTGGCCGCCGCACTGGGGACAGGTCTCGTCGATCAGCTCCTGGGTGACGTCGCTGCGCTTGACGTTCTCCTCCGTGTGATCCACCCGTTCCTTGAAGGGGCGCCAGAACTGCTCGAGGACCGGCTTCCAGTCCTCCTCGCCCCGGGAGACGGCGTCCAGCTCGTCCTCCAGCCGGGCCGTGAAGTCGTAGTCGACGTAGGTGTCGAAGTACTCGGTCAGGAACTTGTTGACGACGCGACCCACGTCCGTGGGTACGAAGCGCTTCTTGTCCAGGACCACGTATTCGCGCTCCTGCAGCGTGGAGATGATGGCGGCGTAGGTGGAGGGCCGGCCGATGCCGTATTCCTCCAGGGCCTTCACCAGGGAGGCCTCGCTGTAGCGCGGGGGCGGCTCGGTGAAGTGCTGCTCGGCGCGGATGCCCCTGAGGTCAACCAGGTCCCCCTCCTCCAGGGGTGGGAGGTTGGACTCCTCGTCGTCGTCCGCCGCCGTGGCGTCGTCCCGCCCCTCCAGATACACTCGCATGAAGCCGGGCTGGGCCACGGTGGAGCCGGTGGCGCGAAACAGGTTGCCGGCCCCGGCGCTCAGGGAGACCGACACCTGATTGATGAGTGCGTGCTCCATCTGGCACGCCAGGGTGCGCTTCCAGATCAGCTCGTAGAGCCGGAACTGCTCCTGAGAGAGATGGGCCTTTACCTGGCCGGGCTCCCGCAGGATCGAGGTGGGGCGGATGGCCTCGTGGGCCTCCTGGGCGTTCTTGGCCTTGGTCTTGTAGAGGCGCGGCTGCTCGGGCAGGTGATCTGCCCCGTAGCGCTCGGCCACGTAGGCGCGGAGCTCGGCGACGGCCTCCTGGGCCAGGTTGACCGAGTCGGTGCGCATGTAGGAGATGAGGCCCACGGCGCCGCCCCCCACGTCCACCCCCTCGTAGAGTTGCTGGGCCACCCGCATGGTGCGCTGGGCGGTGAAGCCGAGCTTGCGGGCCGCCTCCTGCTGAAGGGTGGAGGTGATGAAGGGGGGCGCCGGGTAACGCTTGCGCTGCTTGCGCTCTACCTGCTCGACCCGCAGCCGCCCCGCGGCCGCCTGCTCCAGGGTGTCCCGCACCTCCTCGGCCCGGGTGCCGTCGGTGACCGTGAACTGCTCCACCTTGTCCCCGGCGAGCTCCACCAGACGGGCGATGAAGGGGCGGGTCTCCTTGGCGCAGTCCGCCTCGATGGTCCAGTACTCCTGGCGGACGAAGGCCTCGATCTCAGATTCGCGCTCGCAGATCAGGCGCAGGGCCGGGCTCTGGACGCGCCCGGCGGACAGCCCCCGGCGCACCTTCTTCCAGAGCAGGGGCGAGAGGTTGAAGCCCACCAGGTAATCCAGGGCCCGGCGGGCCTGCTGAGCGTTCACCAGGTCGAAGGAGAGCCCCCGGGGGTTGGCCACCGCCTCCTGGACAGCGCGCTTGGTGATCTCGTTGAACACGACGCGGTGGACCGGCTTGGACCCGAGCTGGCGGCGGGCCTTGAGCAGTTCGTAGAGATGCCAGGAGATGGCCTCCCCCTCGCGATCCGGGTCGGTCGCGAGATAGAGGGCGTCGGCCCCCTTGAGCTTCTTGGCGATGGCCTGAACGTGCTTCTCGTTGCGGTCGATGATCTGGTAGCGCATCTCGAACCCGTGCTCCGGGTCCACCGCCCCCTCCTTGGGGATCAGGTCACGCACGTGGCCGTAGGAGGCCACCACGTCGAAGTCCGGACCCAGGTACTTCTTGATGGTCTTGGCCTTGGCGGGGGATTCGACGATGACGAGGTTCATGGGGGGTGGCGAGTATCGAGTTGCGAGTTGCGAGGCGCCCGCTGTCCAGCGAGCAGCAGACGGCGGCGGGAGGCGAGTCTAGCGGGTTTGGCTAGGTTTGGGAGCCCAAGACCCCGGGCGCAGCCGGCAAGCGACTGAGGACTGCGACGGGGCCGGGGTAGGAAGCTGGCGCCGAGGGATCGGGCGAGCCCCGCTCGTTGCGAGTCAGGTTGGGAGGCGCGTAGCAGAGATCAAGCTCGGACGGCTGGTCCTAGCGACACGCCACTCGCTACTTTCTAGTGCAAATACTCTGGGGCGTCGTTGTAGACCAGGTCTTCCATCTGGGTGAAGGCATCTTCCCGTCCAGGCCGGTTCAGCAAGACCAGCAGCACCACCCATTTGAGCTCGTCCACCGCCACCACTGGATGGTCAATGGCCAGGGCGCGCTCGATCACCAGCTCCCGGCTGGCGGGATCCAGGATGGCGTTCTGCTCCAGGAACAGCAGGAAGCCGCGGGCCTCCAGGTCGAGCTTGGCGCTCTCCGCCTCGGAGTAGATCCGCAGGGAGCCGACCTTGTGGTCCCGGCACTGGGTGTCGGCGCCGGCGGCCAGCTCGTCCAGCCAGCGCAGCGCCTTCTCGATCTCCGGGTTGCTGAAGCCGGCCTGGGCGAGCTCGTCCTCCAGCTCGCCCTGATCTACCGGAGGTTGGCTTTCGCCATCCATGTAGTTCTCGTAGAGGTAGATCAGGACATCAACCATGTTTTCGTACATTCACCACCCTCGCGGGAGAGACGGCGGGGCCGCGGATCATCGGTTTCGGCAATAGCGGCCTCCGGGGGCCGATGATACATGACCCTCCAACTCCAACACCAACAGCATGGAGGAGAGATCCTGGACCGGCAGGCCGGTGGTGTGCACCAGCTCATCCAGGGCGATGGCGTCGAATCCCATCGCCGCGAGCAGTCGCTGATAGTCGGCATCGAGCCTGGATCCTGCCTCGGGCGTTGGCAAGGTGGCGGTCGCCTCCGGCCCCGCGGCAGGGGGCGCCGCGACCAGACCGCGTAGCAGGGGCGCCAGCTCCGCCAGCACCTGCTCGGCATCCTCCACCAGACGGGCACCCTCCCGGATCAGCGCATGGCAGCCTCGGGCCAAGGGGTTGCGCACCGACCCGGGCACCGCAAACACCTCCCGACCCTGCTCCAGGGCGTGCCGGGCGGTGATCAGGGACCCGCTCTGCAGCGCCGCCTCGGTGACCAGGGTGCCCAAGGACAGACCGCTGATCAGGCGGTTACGCCGAGGGAAATTACGCGCCCTGGGCCCCTCGCCCGGCGGGTACTCGCTGACCAGGGCGCCGGTGGCGGCGATGCGCCTGGCCAGGTCGCGGTGACTCCCTGGGTACACCTGGTCCGGTCCGGTGCCGAGCACGGCGATGGTACGCCCGGCCTCCAAAGCGCCCTGGTGGGCGGCCCCGTCCACCCCCGCGGCGAGCCCGCTGGTGACCACGAGTCCCCAGCCGGCGAGTCGGCTGGCCAGCTCCCGGGTGACCTGCTCACCTTGGGGCGTGGGGTTGCGGCTGCCCACGATGGCGATCTGTGGCTCCGCGAGGAGCAGGGGGTCCCCCCGGACGAAGAGGACCGGCGGGGCATCCGGGATCTCCCCGAGCAGGGGCGGATAGCGGGGGTCGGATCGGGTGAGGATCGAGGCCTGGGGCTGCTCGGCCCAGGCCATGGCGCGATCGATGCCGGCCTGGTCTGGGGAGCTCAAGGCGGAGATGGCATCCGGCTTGAGCCCGAGCTCCCTCAGGGCCTGGGCGGGCGCCCGGCGGGCCGCGCCGGGATCTCCGAAATGGGCGATCAGCCGCCCGATGGTCCGCGGGCCCAGTCCCGGGGCCGCCGCCAGGGCCAGCCAATCGGCGATATCGGACGCAAGCCCGGGACCGCCCTGGCGCGACACTGCCTAGTAGCGGGGGGCGGCGATGCGGTCTTCCGTCCGCATGGCCCTGGTCGCATCCAAGACCAGGGCGAAGCTCACCCGGTCGAAGGTGCGGAAGACCATGAGGGCACCGGATCGCTCATAGGGCTTGACGTAGGTCCCCCGCGGATAACGAACCTCCACGGCAGGGGGGAAGGGGTCGCTGCGCCAACGGAAGAGCTTGGCGTTGGCCCCGTACCAGAATTCGGTGGACAGGGGGCTCTCGTCGCGCCAATTGAAGTCGGAGCCGCCGGTCAGGACCTGGTCGCGCTCCTTGCCGCCCCCCTGAAAGACCTCGAAGACGGATCCCCGCTCCACCCCGTCCTTGGTCCCCTTGTTGAGCACCACCACGTCATATTGGCCGATCTGGGAGACCCCGTTCAGCACCGCGATGATGCGGCCCCGCATCCCCGTCGGGGCGGGACGCGGGTAGAAGTTGGTCAGAGGCTCCTCGATCGCGGCTGGGATCACCCGGTCGCCGATGGCGGTCTCCCGCTCCGAGCGCAGAATCCGCAGCTTGGCCGGGTCGCCGGTCCGCTCCAGCTCCGCGCTGGCCACGAAGACCGCGAGGTGACCCAGGGTCTCGTTCGTCTCCGGGTCCTCAAGGGAGTCTCCCGGGCGCAGGATCTGAAAGCGCTGGCTCCTGGTGTCGTCAATCCGACGAACATAGACCGAGTCGCCCACCCCGGCGACGATGCGCTCCTCCGGGAAGCCCACCACGTAAGGCGCGCGCCGGACCTTATCGGTCTCGGCAACAACCGGTTGGGTCAGGAAGGGGGCGATGCTTGCGATGGGGATGGTGGGGATCGCCTCCTGGAGGGCCGTCACTCGGACCCGAGGGCTCAGCTTCACCACCCGAATGCCACCGCGGCCGCCCGTCTCACGCTCGCCCTCCCCATCCACGCCGATGCTGGGCTGGCCGTCGCGCATGGACAACCGCAGCACGTCGCCGGGGAAGATCAGGTCGGGGTTGCTGGCGGAGCTGCCCCGCCAGACCTCGCGCCAGCGCCATGGGTCCTCGAGGTAGCGGCCGGCGATGGACCAGAGTGTGTCGCCCGGCTGCACGACATAGGTGTCTGGTGCGTCCGCCTTGAGGGTGGCGGCCAGTGCCCCGGGGGCGAAGGCCGTCAGGGCCGCGAGAAGCAGGACCGGGAGGGTCGGGCTCGATGAGTAGGGGGCGCGCATGGGTCCTCCGCAAGGATCGATTCGGGATTCACCCGGCCCCATTTCGGGGTGTAGTATCACGCGGATAGTAGCGCAGGGGCCACAAACGCGGCCACCGGGTACACCGGGGCTCCCTGGGTTCCCGCCACGGCCGCTTTTCGTCGCCACCCTGAGCCCCGTCCGGGGGAATCACCCCAAGTCTCCACCAATCTCGGCCATGGCAAAGCTCGACATCCTCACATTTCCCGACCCTCGGTTGCGCAACAAGGCCCGGCCCGTCGGGCAGGTGGACGACCATGTCAGGCGTATCGTGGATGACATGTTCGAGACCATGTACGCCGCGCCCGGCATCGGTCTCGCCGCCATCCAGGTCAATATCCCGCTGCGCATCGTGGTCATCGACGTGTCGGAGTCCAATGACGCACCCCTGTGCCTGATCAATCCGGAGATCCTGGAGCGCAGCGGCGAGGAACAGATGGACGAGGGCTGTCTCTCGGTGCCCGGTTTCTACGAGCCGGTGACACGCGCCGAGCGGGTGCGGGTGCGCGCCCTGGATCGCAATGGTCAGTCCTTCGAGTTGGAGACCGGCGGACTGCTTGCGGTGTGCATCCAGCACGAGATCGATCACCTGGACGGCAAGCTCTTCGTCGACTACGTCTCTGCCCTCAAGCGCCAGCGGATTCGCCGCAAGCTGGAGAAAGATCATCGCCAGGGTCAGACCCCGGCCGAGCACCGTCGCCAGGCTATCTAGTGGGCCACCCGCTGATCCGGCCGCCGACCCGCCCTCGCCCTGGCATCGCCCTTCCATGAAGCCCTTGCGTCTGGTCTTTGCCGGAACCCCGGAGTTCGCGGTCCCCAGTCTCAGTGCCCTGATCGCCGCGGGATACGAGCTGGCCGCCGTCTACACCCAGCCCGATCGCCCCGCCGGCCGCGGCCGCCGGCTGCAGCAGAGCCCGGTCAAGGCGCTGGCCTTGGCGCATGGGATCCCCGTGTGCCAGCCCGAGTCCCTCAAGCGTGACCCGCAGGCCAGGGCCGAGCTCCGCCATTGGTCCCCGGATCTGATGGTGGTGGTGGCCTATGGGTTGCTTCTGCCGGTCTCGGTCCTCGAGACCCCCAGCCTCGGCTGCGTCAATGTGCACGCCTCCCTGCTGCCTCGCTGGCGCGGGGCCGCGCCTATCCAGCGGGCGGTCCTGGCGGGGGACCCGGTGAGCGGGGTCTGCATCATGCGCATGGAGGCGGGACTCGACACCGGGCCGGTCTATCTGCGCCGGGAGCTCGAGCTGGATCCCCAGGAGACCGGGGGTAGCCTTCACGACAAGCTGGCCGCGCTGGGCGCCGAGGCCCTGATCGCGGCCTTGCCGGGCATCGCGGACGGCTCCCTGGTGCCGCAGCCCCAGGACGACGCCGCGGTCACCTATGCCCACAAGCTGGAGAAGACCGAGGCCCAGATCGATTGGGCCCAGCCGGCGTCGGCCATCGAGCGTCAGGTACGGGCCTTCGACCCCTGGCCGGTGGCCCAGACCGGCCTCCAGGGTGAGACCCTGCGCATCTGGTCGGCCCAGGCGCTCGAGCGCGAGGCCGCCGGGGTCGCCCCGGGGACGGTCGTGGCGGCGGGCAGGCACGAGATCGCCGTCGCGACCGGTGCCGGGACACTCCTCATCACCCGGCTCCAGCCACCCGGTAAGCGCCCCATGGCAGCCGCCGATTTCCTTAACGCCCGGCGCCTGGATGGCTCGCGATTTGTCTGAGCGCGGGCCCAGCCGCCGTCCCGGACGTCGCCCTGTCCCTGGATCTCAGGAGGGACGGGGCCGAGGGCCTCGGCTGCCTCCCCGCGCGCCCCGCGACGGCTCGGTCTGGGCGCAGGCCGCCGTGCGCAAGGGGTCCGGGGCCGACTCCCGCGCCGCCGCGGCCATCGCCCTGCACCGGGTTCGCGATCGGGGCCAGTCCCTGAGCAGGGTCCTGGTCCAGTCCCCCCTGCCGCACCCCCCGGCCGACCGCGCCCTGACCCAGGAGCTGGTCTATGGCGCCCTGCGCTGCCTGCCTAGGCTCGAGGCCCTGGTTGGGTTTCTGCTCAACCACCCCGTCAAACCCTCGGACCGGGACCTGGAGTCCCTGATCCTGATCGGGCTCTACCAGCTCACAGGCATGGACATGCCACCCCACGCGGCGGTCGCGGCCACCGTGGAGGCCAGCCGTCTGATCGGCAAGCCCGACAAGGCGCCCCTGGTCAACGCGCTGCTGCGCCGCTTCCTACGCGAGCGTGACGCCTTGATGGCGCAGGCCGAGCGGTTGCCGAGCGTGCGGTGGCTGTTTCCCGAGTGGCTGCTGGCGGCCCTGCGGCGGGACTGGCCGGAGGACTGGGAGGCGATCGTCTCCGCCAGCAATCAGCGCCCCCCCATGAGCCTGAGGGTCAACCGCCTGCGCGGCGACCGGCGTTCCTATGCCGAGCGGCTGGCGGCGGTTGGGCTGACTGCCAGACCCATCCCGGCCACCGAGCTCGGACTGATGCTTGACCGCCCGCTCCCCGCCCGGGAGCTTCCGGGCTTCGAGGAAGGATTGGTATCGATCCAGGACGGCGGGGCCCAGCTTGCCGCCCACCTGCTCGATGCCCGGCCCGGCCAGCGGGTCCTGGACGCCTGCGCCGCCCCCGGGGGCAAGACCGCCGCCATCCTCGAGCGCGCGGGCCCCGGGCTGGACCTGGTGGCCGTCGACACGGACCCCGCGCGTGTCGCAACCCTCAAGGAGAACCTCACCCGGCTGGGTCTCTCGGCGCGCGTCGAGCGGGGGGATGCCGCCGAGCCGCGCGGCCATTCGGCGGGGGACTGGGCGGCGACCCCCTTCGATCGCATCCTGTTGGACGTCCCGTGCTCGGCCACCGGGGTGATCCGCCGCCATCCCGACATCAAGTGGCTGCGGCGCGCCGCCGACATCCCGGCCCTGTGCGCGCTGCAGGGGCGCATGCTCGACGCCGCCTGGGGTCTGCTCGTCCCTGGCGGGCGCCTGCTCTACGCGACCTGCTCCCTGCTGGCCGCCGAGAATCAGGACCAGGTGGCCGCCTTTCTGGCGCGCACCCCAGGCGCCCGGGAGCTGCCCCTGGGCGGAGACTGGGGCCTGGCGCGCAGCCACGGCCGTCAGCTCCTGCCCACGGTGGGGGGAAGCGATGGCTTCTACTATGCGCTACTGGAGAAGCCAAGCGTAGAGCGGGGGGCGACATGAAGCGGCGGCCGCCTCTGAGCTTCTGGATCCTTACACTCTGCTCCCTTGCCCTGATCCTCGGCCTGACCGGCCCGCTTCAGGCGGCGGATGCCTTCTCGATCAAGGACGTGCGCACCCGGGTCGATGAGGGCGTCGTCACCCTCGATGCCGATATCGAGTTTCGCTTCTCCCCGGAGGCCCTGGAGGCCCTGGATAACGGGGTCCCCCTGACCATCGTGCTGCATTTCCAGGTGCGCGACGCCGATGCCTGGATCTGGGAGGACAGCGTGGCAGACCTTCGCCTGCGCTACGCGGTCCGCTACAAGCCCTTGTCTGAGCGCTACGAGGTCTACCGTCTCCCGGGCGAGCGGGGGCGCAGCTTCGTCTCGCGCGAGGCGGCCATCGCCGCCCTGGGTGAGCTTCGGGGCCTGCAGATCGTCGACCAGAAGCGGCTGGACCCGGAGTCCAAGTACGTGCTGCACATGAAAGCGGAGCTCGATCTCGAGGAGCTGCCACTGCCCCTAAGGCCCATCGCCTACCTGCGTCCCGCCTGGAAGCTCGGGACCTCTTGGACCAAATGGCCGCTGACACGCTGAGACGGCTGCGCGGCCTGGGCGCGGTCCCGGTCGCGGCGCTGGTCGTCGGGCTCTTCGTGGCCCTGGTGCTCATGCGCGACGCGGTGGAGAACTCCGAGGAGCTGTCCCGCGCCTTCGTCCCCCTGCTCTTCATGGTGCTCACCGGACTGCTGGTCCTGGCGGTCCTGGTGGCGGTCAACGTGGTCAAGCTGGTGCGCCGCTACCGCCAGCAGGCGGCGGGCTCCCGGCTCACCCTGCGGATCGTGGCGCTGTTCGTCCTGATCTCGCTGCTGCCGGTGGGGGTGGTCTACTATTTTTCCCTGGGCTTCCTGCTGCGCGGCATCGACAGTTGGTTCGACGTGGAGATCGGGCGGGCCATGCAGGACGCCCTGGCCCTCAATCAGGCCTCCCTCGATCTCAATCAGCGCGTGCTGGGGAAGTACACCGAGCAGCTCCTGGCGGGGATCCAGGACCGCTCCTCCACCGCCATCGCGCTCAGCCTCAACAGCCTGCGGCGCCAGGCGGGGGCGGAGGAGCTGACGGTCTATGGCTCGGGGGGTCAAGTCCTCGGGACCGCCAACCAGGACCCGGCCAAGCTGGTGCCGAGCGTGGCCGAGCGGGAGATCCAGCAGGAGTTGCGCTCCGGCAACAACTACGTGGGGCTGGAGCCTGGTCCCGGGGACGATCTGGTGGTGCGGGTCCTGGTCCAGGACCCCGGGGGCCGGCCCATGACCATGCAGGCGATCTTCCCGACCTCCGCCCGGATCAGCGAGCTCTCCGATGGCCTGGAGACGGCCTTCAACCGCTACAAGGAGCTGGCCTATCTGCGGGAGTCCCTGAAGCTCAGCTTCTCACTGACCCTGTCGCTGGTGCTGCTGTTCGGGCTCATGGCGGCCCTGATCGCCGCCTTCCACACCGCCCGCCGTCTGGTGGCCCCGATCGCGGACATCGCCCGCGGGACCCGGGCCATCGCCGCTGGCGACTACGAGCAGCAGCTCCCCCTGCCCAAGCATGACGACGAGCTGGCCTTTCTGGTGGCGTCCTTCAACACCATGACCCGGCGCATCGCCCAGGCGCGCGACGCGGCGGCCCGCAGTCAGCAGGCGGTGGAGACCCAGCGGGCCTATCTGGAGACTGTGCTGGGCCGCCTCTCCTCCGGCGTCATCGCCTTCGACGACGCGCAACGGCTGCGCACCGCCAATCCCGCGGCGCGCCAGATCCTGGGCCTGACCCTGGACGGCGACTCGCCGCCGAGCTTGCCCGAGCTGGAACGCGAGCAGCCCTGGCTATCCCCCTGGACCGAGGTCGTTGGCCGCCATATCGCCGGTGCTCAGGACTGGCGCGCCGAGATCACCCTGCACCGGGCCGAGGGTCGTCAGACCTTGCTGTGCCGGGGCAGCGCCCTGCCCCTGACGGATAGCGCCCAGGGTGGCGAGGAGCGGGGGCACGTGGTGGTGTTTGATGACATCACCACCCTCATCACGGCCCAGCGGGATGCCGCCTGGGGGGAGGTGGCGCGGCGCCTGGCCCACGAGATCAAGAATCCATTGACCCCCATCCAGCTCTCCGCCGAGCGGCTACGGCACAAGCTGCTTCCCAAGTCCGCCGAGCCGGAGGTTCAGATCCTTGACCGGGCCACTCGCACCATCATCCAGCAGGTCGAGGCCATGAAGTCCATGGTCAACGATTTCTCCGACTATGCCCGATCGCCCCAGATCCAGGTCGAGCCCTTCGAGCTGGACCGGCTGGTCAAGGAGGTCATGGACCTGTACAAGAGCGCGGGAGCCGGCTCCATCGCGCTGCGGCTGGGGGCCCCTGGGGCCCAGGTGCGCGGGGATCCGCTGCGCCTGCGCCAGGTGATCCACAACCTGGTGAAGAATGCCCTGGAGGCGCTGGAGGGGCGCCCCGACGGCCAGATCGAGGTCGCCACCAGCCGCCCCGAGGATCCGGATCTTGAGCTGGTCCAGCTCCAGGTGACGGACAATGGACCGGGCTTCGATGCGTCGGTCCGGGACCGTCTGTTCGAGCCCTATGTCACCGGCAAGTCCAAGGGCACGGGTCTCGGATTGGCGATCGTCAAGAAGATAATTGAGGAGCACGGCGGTATCATCGCCGCCGAAAATACCGGCAGCGGGGCACTGATCCGCATCCGCCTGCCCGTCTGGCAGGTGGATCGGCCCGGGGCCCCGAGCTCTCAGGCCCACCAAGGGGTGCGTAACGGTACCCAGGATCGAGCACCACAGGCACAGCCATGAGCGCCACCCATATCTTGGTCGTCGATGATGAGCCCGACATCCGTGGCCTGGTCCAGGAGATCCTGGAGGACGAGGGCTACCGGGTGGGGGTCGCCGCCAGCGGCGAGGCGGCGCGGCTGGCCCTTCGGGAGCGCCGTCCGGACCTGATCCTGCTGGACATCTGGATGCCGGATCTCGACGGCATCACGCTGCTCAAGGAATGGGCCCAGGACGAGGGGCTGCCCTGTCCCGTCATCATGATGTCCGGCCACGGGACCGTGGAGACGGCGGTGGAGGCCACGCGCCTCGGGGCCTACGACTTCCTGGAGAAGCCGCTGTCCATGGCCAAGCTGCTGCTCACGGTGGAGCGGGCCCTGGAGGCGGACAAGCTGCAGCAGGAGAACATCGGACTCAAGCGGCGCGCCCCCCTGGTGCAGGAGCCGGTGGGGCGCAGCGCCGTGGTGCAGCGCCTGCGCGAGCAGGTCAAGCGCATCGCCCAGCACGACACCTGGGTGCTGATCACCGGGGAGGCGGGCAGCGGGCGGGAGACCTTCGCCCGCTATCTGCACAGCCAGAGCGCCCGCCGCGAGCGGCCCTTCGTGGATCTGAGCGTCTCCGGGCTCGCCGGTGGCAACGCGGCGCGGGAGCTCTTCGGTGCCGAGGAGGGCGGGTACACCCATTACGGGAGCCTGGAGAAGGCGGCGGGTGGGACCCTGCTCATGGACGAGGTGGCGGACATGGATCTGGAGGCCCAGTCCCTGCTCTTGGGCGCCCTGGATAGTGGGTCCTTCCTGCGCGTCGGCGGGGCCGAGCCGGTGACCATCGACGTGCGTATCGTGGCCGTGACCCAGCGCAACCTGGAGGACGAGGTCCGGGCCGGCCGTTTCCGGGAGGACCTTTTCTATCATCTGAACGTGGTCCCCCTGAACATCCCGGCCCTGCGGGACCATGGGGAGGACGTGCCGGACCTGCTGAACTTCTATCTGGATTACTTCGCCACCCACGAGAAGCTGCCCTACCGGCGCTTCAGCGTCGGGGCCCAGAACTTCCTGCGCAACTACGGCTGGCCGGGCAATGTGCGGGAGCTCAAGAACCTGGTCCAGCGGGTGCTGATCCTGGGGGCGGGCGACGAGATCAGCCAGAAGGAGGTGGAGTCCGCCCTCGGGGCCCCGCCCCCTGGGCAGCCCCAGGCCCTAGAGGGCCTGGTGTCCTTCGATCAGCCCCTGCGCCAGGCCCGGGAGCAGTTCGAGAAGGCCTATCTCGACTACCAGCTCGAAAAGCACATGGGCAACGTCAGCAAGATGGCCAAGGAGGCGGGAATGGAGCGCACGCACCTGTACCGCAAGCTCCGCTCACTCGGGGTCGAGATCAAGGAGAAGCGGTGAATGAGGGCCGAGGGCCGAGGGCCGAGGGCCAAGGAATCAGCGCCACTACGTCTGGCGAACCCCTTGTGGGATCCTGCTGACGGTCGGCTCAGAGCTTCGGGCCGAGTGGCCCTCGGC
>JBLMWY010000151.1:0-2835 GCA_050257475.1 Bdellovibrio bacteriovorus | reverse complement strand
GTGGCGGATGCGGTGAGCGTCGCCGAGACCATGAAGACCACCTCCGGGATGTTCTTTCCGGTGCCCGTCCTCTGCCTCCTGGAGAGCGCGGCCGCCATCGGCGATGCCAAGCGGATTGCCCTGCGCGATCCCAACATGGAGGGCAATCCGGTGCTCGCCATCATGGACGTGGAGGCGATCGAGGAGGTCTCCGACGCCCAGATGGCGACCATGACCGAGAAGGTCTATCGCACCCAGGACCCGGAGCACCCCGGGGTCGCCACCTTCAACAGCCAGGGGCGCATCGCCGTCTCCGGCCCCATCCAGGTCCTGCACTTCTCCTATTTCCAGGACGACTTCCCGGACACCTTCCGCACCGCGGTGGAGATTCGCAACGAGATCGCCGAGCGTGGCTGGAAGCGGGTGGTCGCCTTCCAGACCCGCAACCCCATGCACCTGGCCCACGAGGAGCTGTGCCACATGGCCATGCAGCGTCTGAACTGCGATGGCCTGGTGATCCACATGCTGCTCGGCAAGCTCAAGCCCGGCGACATCCCGGCCCCGGTGCGCGACGCGGCCATCCGCAAGATGGTGGAGCTCTACTTCCCGCCCAACAGCGCCATGGTCACCGGCTACGGCTTCGACATGCTCTATGCCGGCCCCCGCGAGGCGGTGCTGCACGCCTACTTCCGTCAGAACATGGGCGCCACCCACTTCATCATCGGCCGCGACCATGCGGGCGTGGGTGACTACTACGGGGCCTTCGACGCCCAGACCATCTTCGAGGAGGAGGTGCCCGAGGGGGCGCTCGCCATCGAGATCTTCAAGGCGGATCATACCGCTTACTCCAAGAAGCTCAACAAGGTGGTCATGATGTGCGAGGCCCCGGACCACACCAAGGACGACTTCGTGCTCCTCTCCGGGACCAAGGTCCGCGAGATGCTCGGAAGCGGCATCGCGCCGCCGCCCGAGTTCTCCCGCCCCGAGGTCGCCCAGATCCTCATGGACTACTATCAGTCCCTGAAGTAAGGGGAGGATCAGCCATCAGGGCGGCGCTACGAGGTGCCCGCCTTCGGCACTGGCCCCGCCCCGTCATGGGGCGGGGCCAGTCGTCCTTGGAGCGCGCGCCGCGACCCAGGCCGCACGCCCATTAACCTGCCGGGAGCCAGCGATGTCCGCCACCGCCTCCAATGTCCGCTACGAGGCCCATCCTTCCTTGATTAGGATGCGACCCTTCGCCACCCTGCTGGCGATCGTGTTGATGCTGCTGGGGATCCTGATCGCCGTGTCCGGCTGGGGCTTACTGCCCGCGAGCCTCGCCCAGCTCGTGACCTGGATCGACGAGCGGCTGGTGCAAGCGGCGGGTATCCTGCTGTTTGCCCTGAGCGCGCTGCAGTTGCTCGTGTGGTGGGTCGCTACCCGCACTGACGTGTTGAAGATTACCGATGACGAGATCCTCTGGACCCACGGGCTCGTGAACAAGAAGTACACGGAGCTCGGCATGGGCTCGGTGCGGACCGTCCAGGTCTCCCAGAGCCTGCTTCAGAGGCTCCTCGATGCCGGCGACATCCGGGTCTTCACCACCGGCGATCTACCCGAGCTGGTGGTGCGTGGCCTCCCGGAGCCCAGCCGGATCCGCGAGCTGGTCAAGGCCCGGGGCACCGGAATGGCGGCGGAGGCCAACCGTGTCGGGTGAGGGTGGGGGAGACCTCAAGCTCTTCGCCATCGCCCTGCTGGTGGCGGTGCTGCTGGTGGTGGTCCTGGTGGTGAACCTGTTGCCGGCGGCGGCACCGGCCCTCGCGGCCTTGAACGAGGGCATGGGCCTCAGACAGGCCGCCGTTTGGGGCTTCGGTGTTACCGTGGGGCTCTTCGTGCTCTTCGCCCTGGTGGCGGGGGACGGCATCCTGGGGGAGATTCAGTTCATGCTGGGCTCCTTCTTCGGCTTCTTCCTGATCCTCACCCTCCTGATCGCCTGGGTGTTCTGAACCCCGCCCGGGCCTGACCCCGGCCTCGACGCCCGCCAGGTCCCTGGGCCTCGTCGCAGCGCCACACTCGACTTCTACAGAGGGCCAGCGAGCCCTGAGCCCGGCTCCCGAGCGTCGCCGCGCCTGACGCCTCGGCGCGCCGCTCTTGCCCCTGCCCCGATGGATTCGCGGCTCGTGCCGCCGGCGGCGCCCGGATCCGCCCCAATGCCCGCTCGGCGATGAGGGGCCGCACCAAGCCCGTGCAGCCCCTCCGGCCCATGACCCGTGCCGGTGCATGGTCGCGGCGTGGGATGGGCTCCACGAGCGGGCCGCTTGGGCGCGACGCCCCTATCCGTGCGCCCGGGGGTGTTGGCACGGATCTCGCTCATGCACTCGGCGAGGAAGACCGTCGGGTGCCTCGGCACCCTCGACTCGACCGACAATTCGGCAAATGGGCGGCTAGGGTTCCGGCCCGCGG
Source organism: Bdellovibrio bacteriovorus (assembly GCA_050257475.1). Lineage (GTDB taxonomy): Bacteria > Pseudomonadota > Gammaproteobacteria > Chromatiales > Chromatiaceae > Thiodictyon. Next base: position 414 of record JBLMWY010000151.1, on the reverse strand, counting down.
GAGCGGGCGGCTGGTCCGAGAGCCGCCGACCTGACTGGTCAAGATCGCCCCGGCACCACCGGTGCCGCCCCGGTCTCCCGGCAGGTTACACGGCGGGATAAAAGCCCGGGAGGTCACCTGTCACAGGTCCTCCTCGGCCGTCCGTACGTAACCAACCCGGGAGATCCCCATGCCCCAACGAACCTCCGCCCACGCAAACGGCACGTCCCGACGACTCGGCCCCTGGGCCCTGGCCGGCGCCCTGCTCATCGCGAGCCTCCTGGCCCCCGGCGTGCTGCTTGCCAAGGACAGCGTCCGCGTCGCCTGGAGCATCTATGTGGGCTGGATGCCCTGGGACTACGGGGCCCAGTCGGGCATCGTCAAGAAGTGGGCGGACAAGTATGGGATCACCATCGACGTGGTCCAGATCAACGA
>JBLMWY010000150.1:0-22001 GCA_050257475.1 Bdellovibrio bacteriovorus | reverse complement strand
GGACGGCCAATGTCCGCGCCGATGACATTGTGCTCGAACCCTCGGCCGGTACCGGAGACCTGGCGGTCTGGTCCGAGCTGGCCGGGGCCAAGCTGATGCTCAACGAGCTGTCCGAGCGGCGCCGCGAGCTGCTCGTGGACCTGTTCCCGGAGGCGACCGTCACCGGCGAGAACGCCGAGCAGCTGCATAACATCCTGCCGCGCTCCTCGGTCCCGACCGTGGTGGTCATGAACCCGCCGTTCTCGGCCACGGCCGGGCGCATCCAGGGCCAACGCAAGACCGCCAATGGTGCGAGGCATCTCGACCAGGCCCTGGAACGGCTCGCCGACAATGGCCGCCTGGTGGCCATCGTCGGCGATGGTATGGGACCGGATCGGCCGGCCTTTCGCGCCTGGTGGCAGGAGACCCAGGCCCGCTACAACGTCCGCGCGAACATCGGCATCTCCGGCCGCGAGTACGCCAAGTACGGGACGACCTTCGACAACCGCCTACTGGTCATCGACAAGGACGGGCCGACCCGCGCCCCGGTGCTGGTCGCCTCGGTCGAGTCGGTGTCCGAGCTACCGCCACTCCTGGAGGCTATCCGCCATGACCGGCCACGACTACGCGACGCTGAACGGCCAACCCCTGAACCAACAAGCAGCGGACATCCTGTCGCGCCACGAGATTCCATGGAGCCCGGCGCAGGAGGTCGCGGCCCTGGCGCTGCTACGACACGCGCTCCAGAAGGGCGCGCTGGAGACCCCGACGATCGAGGAGCCGATGCTCCTGATGGCGCGCCTGGAGACGAGCCCCGAGGAGGCGATGCGCCTCCTGACGGAGTCGGCACCGGGGGAGGTCTACGAGATCACGCTGGACCAAGACCCGGATCAGGCGGCGGCCCAGCTCCTGGAGGAGATCGTGGCGTCACTGCGAGCCCAGTCGGCGACGCCGCCCCTATAGCAATCCCGGCAGCGATCCCTGTCGCGATCCCTGTCGCGATCCCTATTGAGATCGGGGCCAATGCCGAGCCAGCCGAGAAGGCCGAGCTGACCGAGTCCGTTTTCACCGCCTACCGGCCCCAGCGCCTCAGCATCCCGGGCGCCCACGAGCACCCCGGTCGGCTCGTCCAGAGCGCGGCCATGGGCGCCGTCGAGCCCCCGGCACCGACCTACAGCCCCCATCTGCCCGCCCAGGTGGTCGACGACGGACGGCTCTCCCTGGCCCAGCTCGAGGCCGTGGTCTATGCCGGCCAGGCCCATTCCGAGGTCTTGCCCAATGGGTCGAGAAAGGGCTTCTTCATCGGCGACGGTACCGGGGTTGGCAAGGGCCGCGAGATCTCCGGGGTGATCCTCGACAACCTGGCCCAAGGGCGCGACAAGGCCGTCTGGGTCTCCTTCAACCGCGGGCTGATCGAAGACGCCAGGCGGGACTTCGCCGGCGTCGGCGGCGATCCGGACCTCCTGTTCTTCCAAGGGGACACCAAGGCCGGCGCGGCCATCACGCGCGAGAAGGGCATCCTCTTCACCACCTACAGCACGCTTCGCGGCGGCGAGAAGCGCCAGGGCACGGACCAGGGCGGTCGCCCCGGTCAGACCCGGCTGCAACAGCTGACCGAGTGGCTCGGGCCGGACTTCGACGGCGTGGTCGCCTTCGACGAGGCCCACAGCATGGGCAACGCCATCGCGGTGAAGGGTGGCCGAGGGGAGCGCAAGCCGTCCCAGCAGGCCATCGCCGGGATCGAGCTGCAGAAGTATGTCCCCGATGCCCGGGTGCTCTATGTCTCGGCGACCGGCGCCACCGAGGTCGCCAACCTGACCTATGCCGAACGCCTGGGTCTCTGGGGCGAGGACACGCCCTTTGCCGACGCCAAGGCGTTCATCGGCCAGGTCTCGGCCGGCGGCATCGCCGCGATGGAGCTGACCGCCCGCGACCTCAAGGCCCTGGGCGTCTACACGGCCCGCTCGCTCTCCTACGACGACGTCACCTACGAGCGCCTGGAGTACCCGCTCTCGCCGTTCGAGCGCGAGGTCTACGACGAGCTGGCCGGCGCCTGGCAGGTAGTCCTGTCGAACGTCGACGAGGCGCTGGAGCTGACCGGCGGAGGCCACAGCCCGCAGGCCAAGAGCGCGGCCATGTCCCAGTTCTGGGGTGCGCACCAGCGCTTCTTCAACCAGGTCCTGACCGCGCTTCAGACCCCGGCCGTCATCGAGCACATGCGCGCGCAGATCGACGCTGGCCATGCCGCGGTGGTGCAGATCGTCAACACCAACGAGGCGGCCCAGGAGCGCATCGCCGCCGCCGCGACCGCCCAGGGCACCGCGCTGGAGGAGCTGGACTTCACGCCGCGGCAACAGCTGATGGACTACGTGCGCAACGGCTTCCCGGTCGTCGCCCACGAGCAGGTCAAGGATGCGAACGGCAATGTGCACTGGCAGCGGGTCACCGACAGTGAGGGCAACCCGGTCTTCGACCAGCGCGCCGTCGCCATGCGCGACGCCCTGTTGGAGACCCTGACCCAGATCCGGGTCCCGGAAAACCCCCTGGACTCGATCATCAACGCCTTCGGTGCCGACCAGGTCGCCGAGATCACCGGCCGGGGCAGGCGCTTCGTGCAGACGCGGGACGAGGAGGGCAATCTGCGCGTCGTCGAAGAGCGCCGCGGTAAGAACGCCTCCAGGGTCGACGCCGAGGCCTTCCAGGCCGACAAGAGATCGGTCCTGGTCTTCTCCGGCGCCGGCGGGACCGGTTACTCCTTCCATGCTGACAACACCGCTGAGAACCGCCGCCGGCGCATCCACTACATCCTGCAACCCGGATGGAGCGCCCCAGGCGCGGTCCAGGGCTTCGGGCGGACCCATCGCACCAACCAGGCATCGTCGCCGCACTACGTGCTGCCGACCACGGACCTGGCGGCTCAGAAGCGCTTCGTCTCCAGTATCGCCCGCCGCCTCGATCAGCTCGGCGCCCTGACCCGCGGGCAGCGCCAGACGACATCCCAAGGGCTGTTCACGGCCGCCGACAACCTGGAGAGCCTCTATGCCGATACGGCGCTGACCAACCTGTTCCAGGATTTGCACAACGGTCGCACGCCGTTGTCGTTCAAGGAGGTCACGACGCAGATGGGCCTCTCGCTGGTCGACGAGAACGGCGCCCTGGTCCAGGGGAAGATCCCCAACGTCCCCCAGTTCCTGAACCGCCTGCTGTCGCTCAAGACCGACCGGCAGAATCAGGTCTTCGAGCTGTTCGAGCACCGCCTGGTCGAGGCGGTGGAGTACGCCAAGCAGCAGGGGATCTACGACGAGGGCCTACAGACGCTTCGCGCCCAGAGCATCGTCAAGACCCGCGACGATACCGTCTACACCCACAAGACCGGCGCGGCGACCCGCTACGTCGAGCTCGACGTGACCAATGCCATCGAGTACCTCCAGTGGGACGAGGTCAGCGCGAAGATGGACAGCCGGGGAGCGTCTAACGACTCCGTGAGCGGCTGGTACGTCTCGGCCCACGGCAAGTACCAGGGCCGGGTGTTCTACATGGCCGACCGCGGGATCCGGATCAACAGCGACGGCGTCGAGACCCATCGCGGCGTGCTCTACGGCATCCGCAAGGGCGCCCATCGCTACGTCGACAACGCGCAGGAGATCGCGCGCGGCACCGGTGTGCGCATGGTCGGTGGCGTACCACGCCTGGTGCAGCTTGCCCATCGCATCTCCCCCGACCAGGCCGAACGCCGATGGCACGAGGAATTGGCCGCGGCACCGGCCACCGAGACCACGACAAAGGGCATGCTGGTCGGCGCCATCCTGCCCATCTGGGACCGGGTCACCGGCAGCGAGATCATCTATCGCCTGCAGACAGACGAGGGCGAGCAGCTGCTCGGCCGCTTGCTCGAAGGCCGTACCGCCCAGCAGACCTTGAGGAACCTGCGTATAGGCGACGCCGGGGTCTCGAAGCTGTCCTCGCGCGAGCTGTTCGCCGCCGTGCAGGACGGTCAGAAGGCCGTACTTTCCAACGGCTGGGAGATCGTGCGCTCCAGGGTGAACCACGAGCAACGCGTCGAGATCCGGCGCGGGGCGCCGTTCTCGGCCGCCGAGATCGGGATCCTCAAGGAGCAGGGCGCCTTCGTCGAGCGCATCAACTGGTCCCAGCGGGTGTTTCTCCCGGTCGGCGAGGAGGGCCTGACGGCGTTCGAGCGCATCACCGCGGCCAAGCCGGTCGTCGAGCTGTTCGGGGAGCGCTCGCCCGAGACCGGGGCCAGCACCACGGCGCCGGAGCCGGATGCTGTCCAGGCGCGGGGGTTGCCGTCGATGTCGCTTCCTGGGGCTCTCCAGAAGGAGGCCCCGGGGTCTACAACATCGCGCGACACCGCCCCGGTGAGGGCAGAACCGACAGCGAAGGCATCCAATCCCGACCCGAAGGTCCCGTACTACGAGCAGGTCGCCAACAAGCTCATCGAGCAGCTCGATGCCGGGACTGCGCCCTGGCAGAAGCCCTGGGCGCCGGGGAGTATCCACTTGCCCCATAACCCGGTCTCGGGGACGCGGTACAGGGGGGCGAACGCCGTGTGGCTGGCGATGCAGGGGAGGGGGGACCCGCGGTGGATGACCGACCAGCAGGCGCAAGTGGTCGGTGCCCAGGTCCGCAGCGGCGAGAAGGGGACCCTGGTCCAATACTGGAAGCTCACCGACCAGATCCCGGTGAAGGACGACCGCGGCAAGCCGCTGAAGGACGCCGAGGGCAACCAGGTCTACCGCAGCGTCCAGCTCGACAAGCCCAAGGTCTTCTCCGCGGTTGTCTTCAACGCCGAGCAGATCGAGGGCCTGCCCCCGCTCCAGCACAAGACCCCGGACTGGGACCGCCACGAGCGGGCCGAGGCGGTGCTGAAGGCCTCCGGCGTCGAGATCCGCCATGATCAGGCGGACCGCGCCTTTTACCGCCCGGCCACCGACCGGATTCACCTGCCGCCCAGGAGCAGCTTCAAGACCGCCGACGCCTTTGTGGCCACGGCCCTGCACGAACTCGCCCACGCGAGCGGCCACCCCAGCCGTCTGGACCGCGACCTGGCCCACCCCTTCGGCAGCGTCGGCTACGCCAAGGAAGAGCTCCGCGCCGAGATCGCCTCCTTGATGATCGGCGACCAGCTCGGCATCGGCCATGACCCCGGCCAGCACGCCGCTTACGTCAAGAGCTGGGTCCAGGTCCTCAAGGAGGAGCCGAAGGAGATCCTGCGGGCGTCACGCGATGCGGATAAGATCACCGGATATGTGCTGGGCTTGGAGAAGGAGCGGCTGCCTACGAATATGGAGAAGGTGCCCCAGGTCGAGCGCCTGGCCGCACAGGAAAAGGCCGAGCGCCAAGCGGCGCCGCGGCGAGTCAGGGGCGCGGGCGGACGAGAAAGATGATTCCATGCAGATGGAGCGGATGAATGAGCCAATTGATCCTGGACGTGCCGGACGACTCCCTGTTGTCGCTCAAGTTGTCCGATGAAGCCGCCGCGGCGGAGATCCGCCTCGCGGCCTCCGTGAAGCTCTATGAGCTCGGGCGCCTGTCGTCCGGGGCGGCGGCGCGTCTCGCCGGTATCCCGAGGACCTTGTTCCTGAGCAAGCTCGCTGACTACGGCGTCGATACCTTCCGCCTCACCGACGACGAGCTGGAGCGCCAGACGCCCCTTGCCTGACGTTATCTGCAATACCTCGCCGCTCCAGTACCTTCACCAGATCGGGCATCTGGAGCTGTTACCGAAACTGGTCTCGCGGATCACTGTCCCGACCGCGGTTGCCGAAGAGCTGGCCGAGGGCCGGCGCCGGGGCCTCGACCTTCCTGTCCCCGAAGCGCTGGCGTGGGTCGACCTACGCACCCCATCGAGCGAGCAGGTCGTCCGCCTGGTCGCGGATCTCGGTCCCGGTGAGACTGGCGTTCTGCTTCTGGCGCTGGAGCGTACCAATCCGGTCGTGATCCTGGATGATGCCCTCGCAAGGCGCCATGCCGAGGTTCTCGGGATCGCGTTGACGGGGACGCTCGGGATCTTGCTGGACGCCAAACGCCGCGGGCTGGTGCCGGCGGTGACTCCTCTGGTCGACGACCTCCAGCATTTGGGCTTCCGGCTCAGCGAGGGGACCCGAAACGCTGTTTTGCGTATGGCAGGAGAGCCGTAGCCCCTTTGCCCCAACAATGGGCGTAATCGGGTGCCTTTTCGGGTGTCAGCCTGAATGAACATCAGCGAAGCCGACTGGAAGACCTACAAACGCATTCGGGATCAGGCTCAGGATCGTTACTCCCAACGCGTCCTTGATGATGCTGAGCGCCTCTGCCGGAATGGGTCCATGCCGGTCCAGGACAGGTATGCCGAGCTATCGCGGATGGTTCGCGAGCGAGACAAGGAGATGGCTCGGATCTTCGATACCCTACGGCGCTCTTCGGCCCTACTCTGTCTGATGATGATGCGGCGTAACGAGCTGGTCACCGAAGAGGAGATGCAGTCGTTCAGCCCCGAGCTTCAAAGGGCCACCGAGATCCTGTAGTCAGGCGCGCGGGACAGGGCGGCGCGCTACTACGAGCAGGTCGCCGCCAAGCTCATCGAGCAGTTGGAGGCCGGCACCGCCCCTTCTTCTTCGCTGTGGTCTTCAACACCGAGCAGATCGCAGGTCTGCCCTCGCTCCAGGGCCAGTCCCCATCTGGGGTCCCGACTGGGACCGCCACGAACGGGCCGAGGTGGTGCTGAGGGCCTCCGTCGCCGAGATCCGCTAAGACCGTACGTATAAGGGTTCCGACCCCTTTTCCTGCAGACCCGACCCTAGACCCCGACACCAGACCCCGCGCGTGAAGCACGCGACACTGGCCGCCTGGACTGCGGTCCCTCGTGCGCGACCGGATGTGCGGAGACGTTCACCCACGGTGGGCACCGCCTGGTTCATAATCTCGGCGGCCCCGAGAACTCAAGAGGGCGTTGCATCATCCGGCCCGTTGGCTGTCGATCTCAATGAAGGTGCATGGGAAACGCTGCGCCAATACATTGACGGGAGCCAAAAACCCCGATCGGGTATCGACGGCATCCCAAGATATCCGGACCGTTCGCCCACCGAAATCTAGTTGCGAAAAAAACATGGTTCGTTGGAACGATCCTGAACTACATCAGCTAGCGACTGACTTCTTTCGGACCTTTTCCAGAGTTGAGTACGCTCTAAAAACGGCGGGATATCTTGTTCAACACAAGAAGAATGCAGAAGCAGATTGGACCGCATTTGCCCAAGAAATTGACTACGCTTTCTTGTGCGTCAAAACCGAAGCTCTCAAGGAAGCACAAAATTATATTTTTATGCACCCACCAAGAAAGGCAATCAACAACAACGGCAAGATTGAGTGGGAAAGGGTTGTTCCGGACCACAAGAATCAGACTGATTTGCTACTTCAATACGTCCGCAGAATCCGAAACAATCTGTTCCATGGAGGCAAATTTAACGGCCGCTGGTTCCAGCCAGAGAGAAGCGGGCCGCTTGTTCATGCTGGACTTGTGATTCTGAACTCTGCGCTGGCATGCTCGGAGAAAGTACAAGCCGCCTATTCCTCCTAAATCATATCCAGCTTTCTGCTCTCGGCAGCCCATGTGTACGAACCATCATTTACGCAAGAGGCGCATGCCCTTCGAGAGGAAATTGCCGATCTCGAAGAAAGAACGCAAATTGTCGCCTTTCTTGCCCTCCTTTCTGCAAAGGATGGAAATCTGTCTGTAGCGAATTCCCTTTTGAAGGCGTCATCTAGAATAACCGGTTTGAACTTTCTCATCCTTTGGTCGTCCGGTTTGAAGATCACGGCTAGTTCCGATGGAGCAACAAGAAACACCGGCTCGTTAATACCCAAACTGGACAATGGCGTCTTGCGGAAGCAAAGACAGCACCGTGGGGTTACTCGTCGTCCTTGACTGGATCTTTGAAGATGGGGTCTATCAGCTACTCTCTACACGTTCTCCGCGCCACTCCCGAGTCCATCGCGAGGAACATAAGCAGTAGCCCGCTTACCCCGGATACAGTCGCAGATTCCAAAAGGTAGTACTTGCAGAAAAATCCCGCAGATTGTTCAGAGTTCGGCAAATTCGGTCGTCCCAGCGACAAGAACAGATGGGGACGTTACAAGCTAAAGTTGAAGCGCAAATAGACGCCCAAGAATTGCGTCACCGCCGACCAAAATTGCGCGCCACTTTCAGCACAAGAAATGCGACGGCCAACCAGCGCAGTTTTGGGCCGGGTACGATAACATCCGGCATTAGAGATTTGGAGCAACTTTTGGCACCGACAACCGTATCCGCCGCTGCGCGCGCCCGCCCATGGGCTATTTGGACTCTCGCGATAGTCGCAGTATCTAATACTTTGTTAGTTTATAGCATTGGCTTCGCAGAGTTCTTTGCGCGCACTTTAATCGTCGAAGGCTTTCTTGCTCTTGTGGCATATCTCCTCGCCTGGGGTATTTTCGCGGCATTGAGCAAAATCAACCAAGGATAGCGGAGGGAAGAATGTTCACTGTTCTACTTCGATCGTCGGTAATTTTTCTGTTGGGCGGTATGCTTCTTGTCTCACCCGTCGCCGGAAATTCCAAACCATCTAGTAACTTTATACGAGTCCTGCTCCCGAAAGCCGTGTCCATTGAACTGCCACGCAACTGGCTTGCTTTATCCAACAATCAGAAGTTCACCCTCGATACGGCCGTAGAAGCGGCCCTTGATCTTACAACAATCGTATCCCCGATCTCCACGCTCCCATTCGCGGCGAATTACTACGACGACACTGGTCGAGTCGCCGCAATGATGAATCTCCGTTACTATCCGGAACTCGACATATCCCAGCGAGAAGCCGCAGAGGTATCCGCCGCCGATGTCCAAGAAATTGACGCAGCCCTGAAGGAAAGGGTCACTCAGGGCGTGGAAGCTAGCGGATCGACCATTACGAGCTGGAAGGGCACTGAGAAGGTGAAGATCTCCGGAATTGTGGCGTTCGAAACGGAGTATTTCCGGAGGTCGCTTCGATCGAGCGATAATTTTCGCGTAAGGCTGGTGAGGGTTTTCGCGGGACCGAGATCCTTCACTTTGACGGTGTCATATTTGGCATCAGATATCTGGATATTGGAAAAGATCACAGATCATATCATCGCGTCGCTGCGCATGTAGCAATGAGTACCCCCCAAGTTGCCGTAGGAATGCGCCTAACAAATGGCTCGGCACCGACCAATACGGCACGCCGAATTCGTCTCGAGCATTCAAAGACGTGCCGGCGCGGTATTAGACCAGCTAGCCAAACCGTTAGGCGGCTTTATCCAAGAATGCAACCGTGACTGATCAGTCCAAGCCCGGCGATGTAGAACTCGTTACTGGCTTTACGGTCGCGCAATACCGCAGCGCGCTTGAAGACCGCGAAAAAGGCCGAGCGGTCATCGCTGACGCGATCCATCGCCGATTCGTCGAGCGGTATCTAGGCCCAATTGCTGATCCACCATCGGAACAACGGCACGGCTTCACGATGATGGCAGTCGCGTGCTTGATGATCGAGGCGCTTCAGTCCTTTCGCAGCGGCTGGCCCGACACCAGCAAAAAGGGGGACGGCAAGCACGCCTTCTGCTCATTTTTCGACGAGCATCCAGATTTCGGATCGCTCCACGGGCACGCAGGCGCCTTCTACAAGAGTGTGCGCTGCGGCATCCTTCACCAAGCTGAAACAACCGACGGGTGGCGCATTCGACGCGACCAGGCCGAGTTATTGACGAGCACACCGAGCGGGTTCATCGTCGATGCCAAGCGGTTTACCGACAAGCTACGCGAAGCACTCGACCGATATCGTGACGAACTGAAGTCCGCACCTTGGGATGACGAACTATGGAAGAACCTCAAGCACAAAATGCAAACCGTTTGTGCCAATTGCGAGTCCAAAGCGAAACACGCTTCCTAATGCGAGAGAGGAGCGAGTTCCGGTGGAATTCGGGTGACGGAATGGGGTGACGGAATTGGGTGACAGTTTACTTAACTTCGCCCGTCGCTGAGCCTGACTTGAGCAAACTGTCACCGGAATTCCACCGGAATTCGTCACGCCGCAATTCCGCCGTAACCGGGCGCACCACAAGACTCGATACTGGGCTCGCGGCCCACGATTACCCAGGCCGGAGTCCCATCCGCTAGAGTATGAGGCCTTAACAGGTAGCCCTGTTACCGGAACTGTTAGTTACGCTAGGTACGCACGCAATCAAACAATCACCGCTCATCAAAGTGGATCTCGGGCAATCAAATGAATAAGGGTATGCATTACCCAATCGCCTTCTTGCTGCTAATTACGTCAATTACCATCCAGGCAGACCCATATGCCTTCGCTGGTTGTAATACGCCTTTGAGCAACAGAAATTACTCAGTTGCATTCAAAGAGTGCTTAGCACTGGCCCTCCAGGGGAGCCCCGAAGCGCAAAACGTTGTGGGCAACATGTACCTTGAGGGACAAGGGACAGCAAAGAGTTATGACGACGCGCTAATGTGGCTTTCGCGAGCTGCAAAAGCCAAAGAGCCATACGCGCTAAATAATCTTGGCGTGATGTATTTTAATGGGTTAGGGGTACACAGGGATCTGCAACGCGCACATTCCTACTTCATGGAAGCGGCTGAGTTGGCTAATTACATAGCCCAGTATAATCTCGGAGTCCAGTATTACGATGGACAGGGCGTACCCAAGGATCTTTCCGAGGGAATACGGTGGTACACACTATCGGCCGAACAAGGATACGCACCGGCAATGGCCAAAATGGGAGAAGTATATGACAAAGGCGAAGGCGTACCCCAGAGCCACAAAGAGGCGCTACTCTGGTACTCAAAGGCCGCTGCGCAGGGGCACCCCGGGGCACAACGGGGGCTGGGGTATCTTTACATGCACGGACTGGGAGTGCCAGAGGATCACACCAAAGCATTCGAGCTGTTTTTGTTGGCAGCGACAGCCGGCAACATGGTTGCTCAAAATGATCTTGGCTACATGTACGATTACGGCATTGGCATTGAAAGGGATTCCGGCCTGGCCATGAGTTGGTATAAGAAGTCGGCAGACCAAGGTTATACAATAGCACAGCGCAACCTGGAACTATTGGGCGGCGACTACTCACTCGGTCAGTCAACAACGTCGGGCGATGACATCTCGCCCCTGTGGTTCCTTTTTTGGGCCGTTGTCGTCGTGGCTGTCGTCGTTACCATCAGTTATAGGATGATGTCATCCCGAGCAGACAACTGGAGACCGTCGCGGGATATTGCGGGCACAACCGACGCAGGAACGCAGAATCCTGACCCGTACCAACCCACGAGAGGAAAGCTGCTACTGGAAGCGACCGGGGCCTGTTCCGAAACACTGACACAGGTCAACAGCGCGAAGCATGTCGCAGCGCCATTAGAGGCACTGCCGACTGTGACTCTTCGGGCGGAATCACATGGTTCGACCCCAACAATTTGCGAGAATCCGAACTGTCGACGCCTCGTACCCGCCGAGACCCACATCTGCGCCAATTGTAGCACCTGGCAACTGCGCGAATCGGCGTCCGCTGATAACCTCAGTGACAAACCACGTGAGAATTCTACAGATACGCGTGTTGATTGTTTTCCGGAAAGATGTACCACCCCTGTCAAAGCATCCCGGAGACCGCGGCACGTATCGCACGCCGTTACACTTCTCTACATAACCTTGGCTGTTGGTCTAGTGAGAAGCATCATAGAGGCCTCCGCACTGGCGAGCCTGGCCGGCGTACAATTCGTCCTGTTTGTGACGCTATTCACCTTTGCCGCCATGGCAGTATTAATACTTCTTATTAGTCAGGGACGCAACTGGGCGCGCGTCCTGTACTTGATATTGTCTATCATCGGGACACCCCTGTCGGTAATCCCTCTGCTGAATAGCATCATTCATCATCCGTTTTCCGGGGTGCTTGGAATCACACAACTTATCCTGACCATTACGGCCCTGTTTCTGCTCTTTCAGCCGAAATCCTCCGCGTGGTTCAGGTCGACAATTCCGGGGTCGCGGTAGGGACGGAGGTTACCCTCCAAGAAACAGGTCCAAGAAACAGGAGAGAACCAGGGACAGACCACGGTATCTGGTAGTCGAGGTGGGCGCCGCGCGTTAGCGGGATCGCCAGGTGATCGTGACGTGGGCCGGCCTGCTCCGGATGACGCTAACGGCCCGGGACATACGGAGTCCCGTGGATCAACTGTTCGCGGACGAAGGTGTCGGTGTTGGGGTCCTGACCCAGTGCCTGGATCAGACCCCGGGTCGGCGCCACGCGGTCGAGGGCCTCGGCCGCGCGCAGGGCATAGCCCATCGCCTGCCAGACATCCCCGGCCTTCAGCTCGTAGAAATGGCCCGCGGCCATCCAGCCCAGGGCCGTGGTTGCCGTCTCCAGCGTGAAGGCCGGCTGGCGGTCCAGGTGGTCCCGGGCCGCCCGCAGCAGAGTGCCGATTTCTACCGGGGAGCGCCGCGCCAGGTCCAGGGCGAGGTCCAGCAGGCCCAGGTCCTTGGCGGTGGCGAACCACTTGCCCTCCTCGCCCGGGGTCTCTGCGATCAGATCGTCGAGGATGGCCTGAGGGGCCTTGTCCGGGTACTTCTTCTTGATGGCCCGGAAAGTGGCCAGGTGGGACCCGGCCCGGTTGGCGGTGTAGGCGAAGCGGCGGTAGGCCTCCTCGGTGCGTCCGGCCGCCAGGAGGATCTCCTCGCAGGTGCGGGCCATGTCCGAGGGGCCGTCGTTCAGGCCCAGCGACTGCTCCGCGTAGCGGATCGCCTCGTCGATGCGTCCCTGGGCCGCGAGCGCCCGCACCCCATAGCGCCGGTAGTGCCACCAGAGGAAGGGGGCGGTCTCGATCAGGTCGAGGAGCTCCTGGTGGCGCCCGGCCGCGAGCAGGCAGGAGAGGCAGGCCGTGGTCCCTTTGAAGTAGCCCCGGTGCTCCGGGCTCCAGCTCAGGCGCAGGGCGGGCAGGAAGTCCTCAGCGGCCCGGGAGGCACGCGCGGGGGCGCGGCACAGCTCGCCCCAGCGGTCGCGGACCTCGGAGAGAAAGTCCACGCCGTCTTCCTCGATGGCCGTCCAGAGCCGGTCGAGCTGGCGCTCCAGGCGCGCCCCCTCCGCCGGCGCGGCCAGCAGGATCTCGGTCAGCTCATGCACCGTCTTGTTGGTGGCGTTGCCCAGGGCGCCGGAGGAACTGTCGACCGCCTGGAGCGCGGGCCACAGACGCTCCATCAGCAGGATCGCCCCCTCGGCCGCGGTCTCGGGGTCGTAGCGGGCGACCGTCTTGATCTCCCCGAGCGCCTCCTTGAGCCGCTCGATGGCCAGCTTGGAGCCGCGCCAGCCGAAAGCGCGGGTGCGCAGGCGTTGGCGGAAGCTCCAGGGATGGCTTGGGGTCTTCATCGGCGAAGGGTACGCGATAGCCGGCGCTGGATGGACATCCCAGAAACGAACGTTTTTAAGAGACTGTCCCGGAGTCCACGGCGCTCTGATCAGATCCTGGGAGCGCAAGCCCAGCATCCGACTACCAGCAGGCGCGCCGGCGTTCTGATTGGCGCCTGGTCACAAACCAAGCTCGCTGTGCGAGCCGAGGCGCACGAGCTGCAGCACCTCGTCATCCGGCTTGCGGTAGATCAGCAGCAGGTCGGGCTTGATGTGACAGTCCCGGTGGTCCTTCCAGTCGCCGGCCAGGGCATGGTCGCGGTGACGTGGCTCCAACGGGTGATCACAAGCCAACGCCGTGACAACCGGCATGAGCTCCGCATCGAGCGTGGCGCGATGCTGCCCCTTAGCTTCCCGCTTGTAGTCGCGCCGGAACTGGCCGGTGTGCTCAATCCTCCGCATGCAGGTCCGCCATGAGCGCCTCGACGCCATCGAAGCGCTTGAGGTTGCCGGATCGGGCCTCGCGCATGGCCGCGATGGTGGTTTCGTTGGGTACCAAGGGCTCGAAGGGCAGCGCCTTGTCGTGGGCAATGCGGGTCAACAGGATGCGGAAGGCATCGGACACGGTGAGGCCCATCGCCGCCAGGACAGCGGAGGCCTCCTCCTTGATGTGCTCATCGATGCGAGCACGGACAACGGCATTCGCGGGCATGGCTCGATCCTCCAACTAGGTAGGCTACATTGTAGCCCAACGGTGATGAGATGGCCTTGGGCCAGCGGAGCCCCGCTCGACGGACCACGTCTGTCACATCAATTCGCCAACTGGACAGATAGACACGAATTGTTTGCAGATGTCATGACGCAACCGGGGCGGGAATCAAAGTGACGTGTATTTGGCTCCGTCGGTCTTCGTATATAACACTAGGTGTGATAGTCAGAGCAGAGAACACGGGTGCGCGAGGCTCTTCAAGAACGCTTGGTTCGAGCGTTTCGCGCGCAAGCAGAAGATCCAGGACGCGGCGCTACGCGATGCGGTTCACCGAGCGGAGCGATGCCTGGTGGATGCCGACCTCGGGGGCGGGGTCATCAAGCAGCGTGTGGCGCGCCCAGGGGAAGGGCGCTCAGGGGGTTATCGGACCCTGATCCTGTACCGCCAGGCGCATCGCGCCTTCTTCGTCTACGGATTCGCCAAGAGCCACCAGGCCAACATCAGCGACGAGGAAGCGGCGGCCTTCAAGAAGGCGGCGCGGCACGTTCTGGAGTTGACGGACCAGCAGCTCGCAACGCTGATCCGGAACGGGCAGTTTTCCGAGGTTGACGACCATGACTAATCAGTACCGCAGCGACGCGCTGGCGTCGATCCACGAAACCATGGAGGCCCTCCACGAGGTGGGCGCCATCGACAAGCAGACCATGCGCGAGTTCGACGAGACCTGTCTGACGCCGGTCGAGCCACTCTCGCCCGAGGCCATCCGGGCGCTGCGCGAGCGCGAGCATCTCTCCCAGCCGGTCTTTGCCCGCTACCTCAACGTGAGCAAGAACCTCGTCTCGGACTGGGAGCGAGGCGTCAAGCGACCCGGTGGCCCGGCACTTCGGCTTCTGACCGTTATCGCAAAGAAAGGGCTTCAGGCCATCGCCTGACTGTCCACGGACCAGAAACCCCGTGCGTCCCTGGGCGGGTTGCCGTGCCGATCAGCACCTCGAAGTCGGGACTCCTGCCGAACATCTGTCACAATAATCAGCGCTCTATCCCTTTGCGTGTCGTAAATATTTTGACGGGATAAGTGACAATTTTTTCCTCCCGTGCTCAACTGTATCCGATGTCAAGTAATCGACCGTTTGCGTGACAGGGGAGATCCATGCTGCTCGGGTACACGCGGGTCTCGAAGGCGGATGGGTCACAGGTCCTGGACCCTCAGAAGGATGCCCTGGTCGCCGCCGGGGTCGCTCCGGGGCACATCTACGAGGACCGCGCCTCGGGGCGACGCGACGACCGCCCGGGGCTGGCTGCCTGCTTGAAGGCCCTGCGCGAGGGCGACACCCTGGTCCTGTGGAAGCTCGACCGCTTGGGGCGGGACCTGCGCCACCTGGTCAACACGGTCCACGACCTCACCGCTCGCGGGATCGGGCTCAAGGTCCTCACCGGCCAGGGCGCGGCCATCGACACGACGACCCCAGCCGGCAAGCTGGTGTTCGGGATCTTTGCGGCGCTCGCCGAGTTCGAGCGCGAGCTGATCTCGGAGCGGACGGTGGCGGGGCTCGCCTCGGCGCGGGCGCGCGGGCGCAAGGGCGGGCGTCCCTTCAAGATGACGGCGGCGAAGCTGCGGCTCGCGATGGCCGCGATGGGCCAGCCGGAGACCCAGGTCGGGCGGCTCTGCGAGGAGCTGGGTGTTACCCGCCAGACCCTCTACCGGCATGTCTCGCCCAAGGGGGAGCTGCGACCCGACGGGAAGAAGCTCCTGTCTGGGGGACGCCCGGAGTGAGAACTGTAAACGGCCAATGCCGGACATCCAATTATCCAGCGACATTCGACCTGAGCAGACATTCCGCCGTTAATCGCGTGTAGCCACGTTGACCGCACGGATCATATCAGCACCAGGGAATGCGCACGATTAGTTGACGAATGGGTGACTGCGATCGGCTTGCTCGATAGGATTATTGGTGTCCACCCAATTCTTAAGCGCGGTATTACACTGTCGTGGCGCTGAAAGAAATGGTAAGCGTAATTAGAGTCCGGGGCTGGGTGGGAGATGCTTGGTGCATATTGAGTTCGTCGAAATCGCCAACTTTAGGAAGCTGCTGTCGACACGCGTCGATCTATCGACCACCACAACACTTTTCGTCGGGGCCAACAACAGTGGCAAGACGTCGGCAATGCTCGCAATGCGCCGCTTTCTGTCGCCGCGCCGCTGCCCCTTTGAGGTACACGACTTTACCCTGTGCCACTGGCCCGCGATCATTGCGCTCGGGGAAATCTGGATCGCAGCGCGCGACGCCGGGGACGTCATCGATCTGGTCGTCGACCCCTGGGTCAGCGTTCTCCCGACGCTTGACCTCTGGCTGCATGTCGAGACCGGCGAGATGCATCGTGTCCGTGATCTGATCCCGACGCTCGATTGGGAAGGTGGCAGGCTGGGCGTCCGACTGCGCTACGAGCCCAAGGATCTTGACCTGTTGTACAAGGACTTTGTGGGCGCCGTGAGCGACGCCGAGGCGATGAAGGCAGCGGCAATTGTCGCTGCGGCGGCGGAACATCCGGACGCCGATCCACCGCCGGATCCTCCCAAGTTAACGATTTGGCCGGAGAACCTTGTCGACTTTCTTAGCAAGAGGCTCTCCACCCACTTCACAATCCGTGCCTATTCGCTGGATCCTGCCAAGCTCGCGGCGCCCGACAAGTCCCAGGCGCGACCGCAGGCGCTGCCGGCCGCGTCGCTGCCGATCGAAGGCGATCCATTGAACGGCCTGATCCGCGTGCACGACATCCCCGCACAACGCGGGTTCGGTGAGGAGCAGTCGGGCCAAGATGACGAGGACGCCCCAGCCGCCGCGGCGGGCAGCCGTCTGTCGGACCAGCTGAGAAGCTATTATGCCAAGCATCTCGATCCGACCAAGGGGCCAGACCCGAAGGATCTCGGGGCGCTCCAGGCGATCGAGGCCGCCCAAGATGCATTCGATAAGCGGCTGACCGAGAGTTTCAAGGCCGCCTTCACTGAGGTCGAAGGCATGGGCTATCCCGGTGTGACCGATCCCCGTCCGCGCGTGTCAACCCGACTGAAGGCGATTGACGGTCTCAACCACAGCGCGGCAATCAGCTTCGAGGTCGATGTGATCGCTGAGGATGGCGCGACCACACCCCTCCTCCGATTGCCCGAGGCCAATAACGGGCTCGGCTATCAGAATTTGATCTCGATGATCTTCCGGCTGATGAGCTTCCGCGACGCGTGGATGCGCGTCGGCAAGGCGTCGAAGGGTGCGACGATCACCAACACCGAGCCGCTCCATCTGGTGCTAGTCGAGGAACCCGAGGCCCATCTCCACGCCCAGGTCCAGCAGGTCTTCATCAAAAAGGCCTATGCAGTGCTGCGCGCCCATGAGGACTTGGGCGAGAGCAAGATGCTACGCACCCAGCTCGTGGTCAGCACCCACTCGAGCCATGTGGCGCATGAGATCTCCTTCTCCTGCCTGCGCTATTTCCGTCGGCTGCCGGCCGGCATGACGGCCAAGGTGCCGGTCTCGACAGTAGTCAACCTGTCCGAAGTGTTCGGTCCTGGAAGTGAGACCGAGCGGTTCGTCACGCGCTATATGCGCGCGCAGCATGCCGATCTGTTCTTCGCCGATGCCGCCATCCTGGTGGAAGGGCCGGCCGAGCGCATGCTCGTCCCCAATTTCATTCGTGCGCATTATGACGAGCTCAACCAGTGCTACATCACGCTACTCGAGATCGGCGGTAGCCATGCGCATCGTCTCAAGCCGCTGATTGACCATCTCGGTCTGCTGACGCTAATCATCACCGACATGGATACCCTCGACGGCACCGGCGGCGTATCGGTACAGCCGGACAAGGGTGCCAATCAGAAGACCAACAACGCGACGCTAAAGACCTGGGTGCCGGCCGTCGAGGACGTCGATGCCCTCCTGGATGCCGATGCCGCAGCCAAGACGCTGCGCGTAGACGGAGATCCGCTGTTCGCGGTACGCGTCGCCTATCAGACGCCGCTGGTTGTGACGGTACCAGGGTCCGCCGAGCCGGAAACGGCCTATCCCTATACGTTCGAGGATGCGCTCGCGTTCGAGAACCTCGCCTTTTTCTCGGCGCTCGATGGGACCGGTCTGGTGCGCAAGTTCCGCGACGCGATTACGGCCGGCGGCGGCGTGACCGCGATCGGCGAACGCATGTATCTCGCCCTCAAGAGAGGTAAGAAAGCCGAGTTCGCGCTCGACGTCCTCGAGGTTGAGAAGTTCGACAACATCGTCGTGCCTAGCTACATCGCCGAAGGGCTCGAATGGCTTCTCAAGCAGCTGAAGAAGAAGCAGGTCGAGATCCTGCCCCAGGAGGAGCAGGCCGAGCACTCACAACAAGCCGAGCAGGCCGAAGCGTGAGCGCCGCCGATGACCAATTCGATGCCGAGGCCGACGAGACGATCCTCGGCTGTCTAAACCTGGAGAAGCCGAGAAGCTTCTTCCTCTATGCGGGCGCGGGCTCTGGCAAGACACGTTCGCTTGTAGAAGCAATTCGTACGGTCTGCCGCGAGCAAGGTCGGCACCTGTCGCTGACCGGGCAGAAGATCGGTGTCATTACCTATACCAACGCGGCGTGCGACGAGATCAAGCAGCGACTCGAGTTCGACCCGCGCGTCGAGGTGTCGACGATCCATGCCTTCGCTTGGTCACTGATCGCCGGCTATGACACGGACATCCGGCAGTGGCTCGCCGCAAGGCTGCTCCAGGATGTCGCCGAGCTCGAGGCGGCTCAGGCCAAGGGCCGGGCGGGCAGCAAGGCCGCCGCGGACCGCGGCCGCTCGATCGAGAGCAAGCTGCGCCGCCACGCTGGGCTCGATGCGATCACGCGCTTCGCCTACAGCCCGACTGGCGATAACCGGACCCGCGACGCCCTTAGCCATGCCGAGGTCATCGCGATGACGGCCGATTTCCTGGGCGCAAAGCCCGGTCTGCGGCGCCTGCTGGTCACTCGCTTTCCGATCCTGCTTATCGACGAGAGCCAAGACACGAGCCGCAGGCTCATGGATGTGCTGCTCGACGTCGAGGCGGCGTACCGCGATATTTTCTGCCTTGGTCTCTTCGGCGATATGATGCAGCGCATCTACGCCGACGGGAAGGACCGCCTCGCCGAAGCGATCCCCGAGAGCTGGGCGCGGCCACGCAAGCGGATGAACCATCGCTGCCCGACCAGGGTCATCGAGCTCATCAACAAGATCCGCCACGACGAGGATCGCGAGGAGCAGGTCCCGCGCAGCGATGCCGGCGCCGGTGTCGTCCGCTTGTTCGTTGTGCCGCAGGCGACCGCCGACAAGACGGCGGTTGAGGCCGCGACCGCCGCGAGAATGGCCGAGATCACGGGCGATCAGAACTGGGCCGCGGGATCCGAGGCGATCAAGAGGCTTGCTCTGGAGCATCTGATGTCGGCTCGCCGCTTCGGGTTCGAGGCGTTTTTCGAGCCGCTCTATTCGGTCGAGCGCATCCGGACGAGCTTCCTCCAGGGGACCGGCGCTGGCATCGGACTGTTCACGCGCGAGATCCTGCCGCTGGTGACCGCTCTGCGCGCGTCGGACCGCTTTGCGGCCGCCGCGATCGTCCGGCGTACCTCGCCGCTCCTTGAGCGCAAGGCGCTTGAAGATGCCGGTGACAAGCAGGCCGACATTCTCAGCAAGGCCAAAGCGGCCTGCGACGGTCTGCTGGCGCTGGTGTCGGCCGATGAACAGCCCTCGACGCGCGCGGTATTGGACTATGTCGCCGAGACCCGTCTCTTCACGATCCCCGACGTGCTGGTGCCGTTCGCCACCGCCGATGAAGTTGTGCCCGAAGGCGATCACGGGGGAGAGGCTAACGATGAAGCTGGCGAGGAAGAAGAGGTCGATCTCAAGAGTGAGCTTGGCGGGTGGCGCCAAGCGCTCGAGGCGCCGTTTGATCAGATCGAGAAATATGACCGCTATGTCCGGGGCGTCTCGCAGTTCGATACGCACCAGGGCGTCAAAGGACTGGAGTTCCCGCGCGTGATGGTCATCCTGAGCGACGAGGAAGCGCGCGGGTTTATGTTCGCTTACGATAAGCTCTTTGGGGTGAAGGAGAAGAGCAAGACCGACCTTGAAAATGAAGCGGCCGGCAAGGAGACCACGATCGACCGGACGCGTCGGCTTTTTTATGTGACATGCAGTCGCGCCGAGGAGAGCCTCGCGGTCGTCTACTACGCAGCAGATCCCGCGCTCGCGCGCGATGCCATGATTGAAAAGTGCTGGTTTGAGCCTGACGAGATCGAGCTCTTCGGATAATGAGTGATGGAGCGGTAAAACAATGTCACCTCGTGACAATTACTGCACAGCCGATTAGCGGCAATCGACTGGCAAGCGAATGGCCGCTTTCTAGTCACTTGCGTCATAAACAGCCCCTCCGCTGACGGCCAGACTGAGCCAGGAAGCGCAACGATCTACGAATGACTGGTTCTTGGCGGCTGTGACGATGCTGTGAGCGTCCGACATGGGTCGTTGGCGGTCTGGTTCCGTGCGCTGGGCCAGAGTTCGCAGGGCCGCCAGGCAATGGCCGTGCAGTCGGCTTCTGATATTCGGTGCAGTCCACTTCTGAAAGCGACAACGGGGATACCGCTTTCGCATGCGAAAAGTATCTCGTAACTGTCTCTTGAAACGTTGTCTCTTGAAATATAGACTGAGGTCGAGTTTCGAGAGATTGCGACATGGCCGAAGATGTCTTTCCGGGGATCGAGTTCACGTTGCCTGTCCGAGGCAAGATCGACGCTGCGCGTGAGATTGGGCGCCAATGCGGGCTTCTTTGGTATGCCGAGAATTCCGAGGGATTGCCATCCCAGTTGTTCCCCGATTCCATCTCCGAGTGGTCGCCGCGTTGTCGATACGCGTGGCGTGAAGGGCTTGTAACTGGCTGGCATGCGGCAAAGAAATCAGCCGAAGCCGCAGCGACGCCCGCACCCAACCAGCAGGCGAAGAACGGTGCGTTGATTGGGTACGCCCGGGTCTCGACCCAGGACCAGTCGACGAACCTTCAGCTCGACGCCCTAAACAAGGCGGGGTGTTCCAGGGTCTTTTCGGAGTCCGCCTCCGGCGCCCAGCGGGACCGCCCCGAGCTGGCCCGCGCCCTCGACTACATGCGCCCGGGCGACACCCTCGTGGTCTGGAAGCTCGACCGCCTCGCCCGCTCCCTCAAGCAGCTCATCGAGACCGTGGAATCCCTGGAGGGGAAGGGGATCGGCTTCCGCTCCCTCACCGAGTCCATCGACACCACGACCGCCGGCGGCAAGCTCACCTTCCACATCTTCGCCGCCCTGGCCGAGTTCGAGCGCTCCATGATCCGCGAGCGCACCCGCGCCGGGCTCGATGCCGCCCGGGCCCGCGGGCGCATCGGTGGCCGTCCGCGCTCCCTCAGCGACAAGGACCTGGAGATGGCCAAGACTCTGCTTGCGAACCCTGACATCACCGTGGAGGAGGTCGCCGCGCGCCTGAGCGTGGCCCCCGCCACCTTGTACCGCTACCTGCCTGGCGGACGCGGAGCCATCCATGCGCGGGGTGAATGACGCGAAGGTCAGGTACTACCCGACGTGGCTGACCGTGGAACTGTTCGGCGGCTGGCCCCTGATCAGGGTCTGGGGAGGAGAATGAGCCGATGAAGAGCGATCTCACCTTGCCGACCGGGTACGCCGAGCTGCTGAAGGAGATCAAGGAGCGGGCCCGGGCCGCCCAGGTACGCGCGGGCCTGGCGGCCAACCGCGAGCTGCTGGCCCTTTACTGGGACATCGGGCGCATGATCCTGGCTCGTCAGGAAGCTGAAGGCTGGGGCGCCAAGGTCATCGACCGACTGTCGCGCGACCTGCACGCGGCCTTCCCCGGACAGCACGGCTTTTCGCCCCGAAACCTCAAGTACATGCGCGCCTT
>JBLMWY010000149.1:0-2631 GCA_050257475.1 Bdellovibrio bacteriovorus | reverse complement strand
GTCAGGCCGCCATCGCCTTTCCGCCGGCGGTCAATGGCCATCGGCTCACCGCCTCCCAATACGGCGATACGTTGGGGGCCCTGAGCCGGCGCGGCGAAGAGCCCCTGGCCCTCTACGTATCGCCGTATTGGGAGGCGGTGAGCCGATGGCCATTGACCGCCGGCGGAAAGGCGATGGCGGCCTGACCGGCTTGCTCGAATCCCTCGATCACGGCCTGGGGGATGCCTTCGAAGAGCGCTGGAATCATCTGGTGGCCTCTTGTCATCCAACGGCGGCGTCGGGCACCGCTCTTGTGTTGCTTCGTCCCTTGCTCTGGGCGGGGGGCGCGACCTGCTCTTCCAACTGGTCGTCGCTGGGCCCGCCACAGGCCAGGATCTTGACCGGGGTCCCCTTGAAGTTGACGTCCGCCGCAAGCTCGGGGCGGTTCTGCTTGAGCTCCGCGATCTGCTCCGGGGTCAGGATCTTGCTTTGGTCGAAACCTAGATCGATCTCCGTGGACAGGCCTTTGTACTTGACCCGCTCCAGGTCGTAGAACTTCTTGGTGACCGTGGTCTTCGCGAAGGCCTTGAGACACCCCAGCATGTAGCGGCGCTTGAACTTGTCCCTGATCCAGGGATAGCCGAGGAAGCTCTTGCGCATGTAGAAACGCGCATAGTTCTTCAACACCCCCTTCAAGACCTGCTCCCTGGTGATGCCCTCCGGCTTCATGATGGGCGTCACAAAATTGTACTTAGAGTAATCCCGCACCTCGACCTTGTCACCTAGCTCCTCGAAGAGCTCTGCAAATGGCCAGGGCGTGTACATGTTCCAGTTGACCATGTCTGGCTTCCAATCGAGGGCCATACGATAGGTCTCCTCGATGGTCTCGGCGGTCTCGTTCTCCAGCCCCATGATGAACTGGACCTCGGCCACGATGCCGGCGTCCCGCAACAGCTTAACCGCCAACTTGTTCTGCTCAACCGTGGTCTGTTTGCGGAAAACATCCAGGTTGAGCTGGGCCGCCGCCTCGGTGCCCAGGGAGACGTGCACCAGTCCGGCCTTGCGATAGAGGGGCAACAGGTCCCGATCCCGCAGGATGTCGGTGACCCGGGTGTTGATCCCCCAGAGGATCTTGACCTTGCGGGCGATCAGCTCCTCGCACAGGGCCACGAACTGGCGCTTGAAGATGGTGGGCTCCTCGTCGGCGAGGATCATGAAGCCCACGTTGTAGTCGTTGACCAGGGTCTCGACCTCGTCGACGAACTTTTTGGGGTTGCGATGGCGGTAGGTCCGCCAGAACTTCCACTGGGAGCAGAAGCGGCAGGTGAAGGGACAGCCCCGGGCGAAGTTGGGCACCGCCACCCGGCAGTTCAGGGGGACATAGATGTAGTTGTCCCAATTGAGCAGGGACCAATCGGGGGTCAGGCTGTCCAGGTCCTGGATCACGGGATGGGCGGGGGTGGCGACCACCTGGCCCGCGTCGTCCAGATACGCGATGCCCCAGATGCGCTTGCGTTCCTTCAAATCGGTCCCGGCCTCGATGGCCCGCAGCAGGTTGACGACGATCTTCTCCCCCTCGCCGCGCACGATGTAATCGATCCAGGGGGCCTCGGAAAGGACCTGGGTGTACATGAAGGTGGGGTGGATGCCCCCCAGCACCGTCTTGCAGCCTGGGGCCGCCTCCTTGGCGATCTGCAGGGTGCTCTGGGCCTTGTAGATCATAGGGGTGATGGCGGTGGCCATCACCACGTCGGGGGCGTTCTGGCGGATGATCTCCCGGAGGCGATCGTCCGGGATGTTCTCGCACATGGCATCCACGAAGCGGATGTTCGCGATCCCGGCCTGTTTCAAGGCCCCGCCGATGTAAGCAACCCAGCCCGGTGGCCAGTTGCCCGCGATCTCCGCACCGCCCGCATGGTAGTTCGGTTGGATCATCAAGACGCGCATGGGTTACCTCCCAAATACAGTTCGCGATTCGTTGGTGTTATGGGACCCGGGGCTCAGCGTCCGCGGGTGGGGCAGCGCTCCACCTGCCAACGCTGACCGGGCGGGAGACGCCTGTCCCCACCCTTGCCGCGGGCCTCGGGCTTGAAGGCCCAGGTCCAGAGTGCCTCGTCGGGGACCGGCAGCACCAGGAACCAGTGCTCCAGCACCGCCAGGGCGAGCAGGACGGCGACCAGGGTTAGGCCCACCGAGCGGAAGGGCTCGAAGCCCAGGACCAGCGCCTCCACCCATAGAAGGACCGCCACCACGGTCCCGATGGTCACCGAGAAGGGGAACAGATAGTTCATGGAGCGCCGGCCCATGTAGCTCTGCAGGAAGCGCAGATGGTCCGGCAGCCAGTCCCCATGGAGGTTGGGGACCCCAAGAAAGACATTGAGCTTGGCGCTCCAGCGCATGAGCCACAGCACCGTGAAGGTCCAGAGACCCACCTGGTTCGGGGATTCCCAGGTGAGGAGCGCCAGCAGGAGGGCGGTGGCCACCACGGCGAGCTCATGATAGAGGCTGGTCCCGATGGCGAGCAGGAACCGGCGCGCGCCGCCGCAGTCGGGTGGGCAGGGCGCCTTGCGGGGGCCGGTGGGCAGGCCCATGAAATAGGTCATCTCCAGGCAGCCCCAGAGGGCCACGGCACAGCCGAAGGCCAGATAGGCG
>JBLMWY010000148.1:0-6632 GCA_050257475.1 Bdellovibrio bacteriovorus | reverse complement strand
TCAGCGCGAGACGCGGGAGGAGATCCGCCCGATCAAGTCGCGCTTGGGGCGCCTGGAAAGCGAAGTAGCCAGCCTCCCTACTGGCGGAACAGTCGGTCCGCCTCGACCGCCGCGGTGACCGCCTCGCACGGGTCGCGCGGCGGCTGGGGCTTGCGGACGGGTAGGCCCGGACCACACGAGAATCGCAACGCCACCCAAATCCAGGCGCGATGGCCGCGACTCAACCATCAGGCCGCACAGGGAAGACTTCGCATCCCGCCCGCACCCAGCAAGGCATCCACCGGGCTGCGGACCGCAGACCCTACCCGCTGAAGGACATGGGTGTAGATCTGGGTCGTCGTCACGTCCCGGTGCCCCATCAACTCCTGTACCGTGCGGATGTCATAGCCCGCCTTCGGGAGGTGCGTCGCGAAACAGTGGCGCAGGGTGTGGGGCGTCGCCCGCTTGCTGATCCCAGCCCGCCGCACGGCGGAGCGCATCGCCTTCTGGACCACCGAGGGGTCGATGTGATGACGCTTCACCCGGCCCGTGATAGGGTCCACCGAGCGATCGGAGGCGGGAAACACGTACCACCACTTAAGCTCGAAGGGCGTGCGCGGATACTTCCGCACCAGCGACTCGGGCATCGAGACCTCGCCAAATCCCGCGACACACCCCGCTGCCGTTTCAGGTCCCGCTACCGATCCGCATCTCAAAGGCGAGCTTGGAAGCTGCCGTGCCAAAGTAGCTGCCGTCCACGGGCATGGTCCCCTGAGGCTCGGGGGCGGCGGCCACGGGGACATGCCCGTTCGTCACCGGGATGCCGCGGGTCGGATCGAATCCCTGCCAGCCCTGGCAGGGAATGTAGACTTCCGGCCAGGCGTGCAGATAGCGCTCGGGGGTGTCCAGGGCGGAGCGGTCCTGGTAGCCGCTGACGAAGCGTGCGGCGAGGCCCGCGGCGCGGCAGGCGGCGATGAAGAGCACCGTCTGGTCCCGGCAGGCACCGCTGCCCCGCGCCAGGGTCTCGGCGGGGGTCTGGGGGGCGCCCTGGTGGCGGATCTCCCGCTTGATCTCCCGATGCAGCCGCCCGGTGAGGATCGTCAGGAAATCCAGGGGATCCCCGGCGGCCTCACCGGCGATCTGGTCCGCCAGGGCACGCACCGGATCCCCGACCTCCCCAGCCCCGCGATAGGGCGCGAGACAATGCGCTTCGTCTACCGGGTAGACCGCCGGCAGGGTCCGAAAGGCCGTATCCAGGATGAGCAACGGGCCCGCCGGGCGGTGAGTTTCGACGCTGAACCGCGATCGGAGCCGGAGATACCGCGTCTCTCCCTCGAACCAGAGCCGGGTGACCAGGTTGCCGGCCGCGTCGAGCTGCTCGCTGCGCAGGGCCGGTGCGGGCTCCACCACCAAGCCGTAGTCGAGCTCCCGGAAGCCCCCGTCCGGCCGCGGACGCAGTCGAACCCTGTGGGGCCCCAACGCCACCGGCTCGCTGTAGCTGTAGGTGGTGAGATGCTCGACGTCGATCTGCATGCTCAGGCCCGCCCCAGATCCGCGACCCGCCGCTCAGCAGCCGGGTTGATTGGCATAGGCCCGCCACCCACCCAGGCGCGTGATATCCAAGGCACCCTGGACGGCGAAGCCCTCGCAGATGAAGCCCTTCTCCCAGGTGCCGTCGGCCAGCTCCACGCTGCCGAGACCCAAGGGGGCTGGGATGCCGGCCAGGAAGCCGCCCACCTGGTCAACGGGCAGGGACCAGACCTCGACCTCGATCTCGGCCCCGACCTCGGGTTGACGGATCAGCCCCGGGCGCTCGGGAGGCCCGCCAGGCAGGGCATAGAGCCGGTAACGGGGCGCCGTGCGAGTGGCCTGGACCAGCACCGCGCCGCGCTCGGTAAGCTGGTGGTTCAGCGGCAGGCCCGAGAGGTGGGCGCCGCAGACCACCAGGTTGAGCCGCGGCGCCCCGAGTGTCGGTGCGGCCGCGGTCGCGGCAGGGGCGCCACTCCTGCGGATGGAAGCGATGCTTCGACCGGTGGCGCCCAGCGGGAGGTCCTGGGCGCGGTGAAAACGGTCCGCGAGACGTGCGAGGGCGACATCGCTGAAGGCAGGGCCGAAGAGTGTGACGCCGAAGGGCAGCCCATCGGTGCGGAAACCCGCCGGTACGGCGACGGCCGCCAGGTCCAGCAGGTTCATGAAGTTGGTGTAGGTGCCGAGCCGGCTGTTGAGCGCGATGGGGTCAGACTCCACCTCCGCGATCCGGTAGCAGGTGGGTGCCGTTGGGGTCAGGACACAGTCGAGTCCTTGCATGGCGGCATCGGCCCGGCGCTTGAGGGCCGCGAGCCGGTATTGGGCCTTGAAGGCGTCCACCGCCCGGGCCTCGGCGGCCGGGGCGATGATACCGCGGGTGACCTCCAACAGGGCCTCGGGCTGGCGCTCGATGAAGGGCTCGATGGCGGCATAGCGCTCCGCCACCCAGGGTCCCTCGTAGAGGAGGCGCGCCGCCTCCGCGAAGGGGCCGAAGTCGAGGCTGACCGGCTCGCCGCCCAGCTCCCGTAGCCGCGCGACCGCGGCGGCGAAGAGCCCCTCGTTCTCCGTGGCCCCGAAGAACTGGAGCGAGTCGGGCACCCCGAAACGGAAGGGCCGGTCCCCTCCCCCGTCCCCAAGCTCGGGCCCCGTGTCTGCCGCCGCTCGGGCATAAGGGTCCTTGGGATCGAAGTGGGCGGCGACGGCCATCACCGCCTCCGCGTCTGCCAAGTCCAGGGCGAAGACGCTCACGCAATCCAGCGTCCGGCAGGCGGGAACCACCCCAGTCGTCGAGATCAGCCCTCGCGTCGGCTTGATCCCGATCAGGTTGTTGAAGGCGGCAGGCACCCGGCCCGAGCCCGCGGTGTCGGTGCCGAGGGCGAAGCTGACCAGGCCCTGGGCCACCGCAACCGCGGAGCCGGAGCTGGACCCGCCGGAGATAAAGGCGGGGTCGAACGCATTGGGGGTCTGCCCAAAGGGGGATCGGGTCCCCACCAGACCAGTGGCGAACTGGTCCAGATTGGTCTTGCCGATGGGGATGGCCCCCGCCGAGATCAGGCGCTCCACCACATGGGCCGAGCGCCCCGCCGTGTAGGCGAAGGCGGGACAGGCGGCGGTGGTGGGGACGCCCTCGAGGTCGATGTTGTCCTTGATGGCGAAGGGGATGCCGTAGAGCGGCAGGTCCTTGGGGTCGCTTGCGACCAGACGATCCAGGTAGGGCGCCAGCTCCCCATCCGAGAGGACATGGATCCAGACCGGACCCGGCACCGGCTCGACGATCCGGGAGCGGATCGCCGCCACCAGCTCCGCTGGCTGGAGCTTCCCGATGAGATAACGTTCTCGCAGGTACGAGATCGAAAGATTAAGCGCCTCAACGGTCATGCCAGGCCCCTCCCAAGACGCGAATGTCGCCGAAGGGGCGCGGGGCAGCCCTTGCCCCAGGCGCGGATCGCCCCTCTCTGATCCAGAGCAGTTGGTTGCAAGGTTCCCCCTTCACCCCAACCCCGCTCCCCTCCGGGGCGAAAGGCTTTCGAGGCACCAGCAAGCGAATCCTTTCAGTAGAGCCGCGTCTAGCCCCAGTGAGCGCAACCCTCCCCTCTTTCCATTCGCGTTCATTCGCGTGCATTTGCGGACCATCTTTCCTACTCCACCTCAGACCGCGCACTCGATCACCATCAGGGTCTGGCCAGGAGCGACCTGGCTCCCCACCTGGCACAGGATGCGGCTCACCCGGCCGGCGTGCTCGGCGTGGACGGCGATCTCCATCTTCATCGACTCCAGCACCACCAGCACCTGCCCCGCCGTCACGCTCTGACCCGGCTCCACCGCCAGGCGCCAGACGCTGCCGTGGACATGGCCCTCCACCGCCCGCTCGCGGGGACCGAGGGCCGGCTCCTCGGCCCGCTCGTCGATTGGCTCGCCGGCACCGCGCCCGAGGTCTGCCTGACCGGCCGCCGCCCAGCGCTCCCGCTCGGCCTCGAAGGCGGCCTGCTGGCGTGACTTGAAGGCGGCGATCTCGTTCGCGTTCTCTCCGAGAAACCACTCGTAATCGGCCAGGCTGAATCGGGTTTCCTCCACCTTTAGACGGAAGGCCCCGTGGGGAAAAGCCTCCCGCAGCTCCAGGAGCTCCCGCTCATCCACCGGATAAAAGCGGATCTGATCGAAGAACCGCAAGAGCCAGGGCCGGCTGAAGTCCGCCGTCTGCCGGTAACGGTTCCACATCTGCACCGTGCGCCCCACGAACTGGTAGCCGCCGGGTCCCTCCATGCCGTAGACACAGAGATAGGAGCCGCCGATCCCCACGGCGTTTTCCGGGGTCCAGGTGCGGGCGGGGTTGTATTTGGTCGTGACCAGGCGGTGTCGGGGGTCCAGCGGCGTGGCGACCGGTGCCCCGAGGTACACGTCCCCCAGGCCCATCACCAGATAGCTGGCGTCGAAGACGATGCGTCGCACCTCATCGATGCTCTCCAGGCCATTGATGCGACGGATGAACTCGATGTTGCTCGGGCACCAGGGGGCGTCCGGGCGCACCGACTGCATGTACTTCTCGATGGCGAGCCGGGTGGATGGGTCGTCCCAGGAGAGCGGCAGGTGGACGATCCGGGCCGGCACCCGCAGGCCTTCCACCGAGCCCAGATCCGCCTCCAGCTCCCGGAGCCGTTGGATCAGCGTCGGCAGCGGCAGAATCCCATTGTCGTAGCGGACCTGGAGCGAGCGGATCCCCGGCGTCAGCTCAAGCACCCCGGGGATCGGGTGCTCCTTCAGGGCCAGCATCAGGGCATGGACCCGGAAGCGCAGCCGGATGTCGAGCACCTGGGGGCCGTACTCCACCAACAGGTCCCGGTCGCCGCTCTGGCGGTAGACCACGCCGACCGGGTGCTCCCCGGGATCCAGGACCGAGACCCGGGGATCGCCCAAGGGGGCGGGGAAGGCCCGGGTATCGGCGGGCACCAGGGTCTGGATGGACCTGGCCTGGGCCCGCTCCAGGGCCAGGGCGGTCGCCTGGTCAACGGGGACGAAGCGCAACCGATCGCCGGGGCGGAGCTGTCCCAGCTTCCAGCGGTCGGCGCTCACCAGGGTCGCCGGGCAGACGAAGCCGCCCAGGCTGGGGCCGTCCGGCCCCAGAATCACCGGCATGTCGCCGGTGAAGTCCAGGGTCCCGATGGCATAGGCGTTGTCGTGGATGTTGGAGGGGTGCAGCCCCGCCTCGCCCCCATCCGCCCTTGCCCACTGAGGCTTGGGCCCGATCAGCCGGACCCCGGTGCGGCTGGAGTTGTAATGGACCTCCCAGTCGGTGCCGAAGAGTGTGTCGATGTCGGTCTGGGTGAAGAAGTCCGGCGCCCCGTGGGGCCCGTAGAGGACCCGCAGCTCCCACACCGAGCCATAGGTGGGGATCAACTCGGGCGTCGGGGGCGGTGCCCCCTCGCCCCCCCCGGCGGTGTCTGCCAGATGCAGGACGTCCCCCACCTGGATTGGACGGCCTCCGTGGCCGCCGAAGCGCCCCAGGGTAAAGGTGCTACGGCTCCCCAGATACTCCGGCACCTGGATCCCGCCCCGCACCAGGAGGTACGCGCGGGCGCCGGCCCCGGTCACCTGGCCGATGCGCAGCACCCCGCCGGCCTTGATGCGGAAGGGCCGCCACCAGGGGACCGGGGCGCCGTCCAGTTCCGCCGCCATCTGCGCCCCCGTGAGACAGACCCAGCAGTCGGTGCGCGGGCGCAGGGTCGGGCCCGTGACGGTGAGCTCCAGGCCGGCCGCCCCGGCATCGTTGCCCAGCAGCCGGCTGCCGAGCCGGAAGGCCAGGTCGTCCATGGGGCCTGAGGGCGGGACCCCCACGTCCCAGTAGCCGAGGCGCCCGGGCCAGTCCTGCACCGTGGTCTGGGTGCCGGCGGCCAGCACCTCGATGGCGGCGGAGCTGCAGTGGAACCCGTCGAGATAGCGGGTGCTGTGACCGGCGACCCCAAACACCGGGTCCGCCACCACCTGGCGCAGATAGGCCAAGTTGGTCTCGATGCCGGCGAGCTCCGTCCGGTCCAGTGCCTCGCCCAAGGCCACCAGCGCGCTGAAACGGTCCGGCGCTTGGACTATGACCTTCGCGAGCATGGGGTCGTAGTAGGCCGGGACCTCGGTCCCCGCCTCCACCCAGGTGTCGCAGCGCATCCCCTCCGGCCAGCGCACCCGGGTCAGCAGGCCCGCGCTCGGCTGGAAGCCCTTGCCCGGATCCTCCGCGTAGATTCGGGCCTGGATGGCGTGACCCTGGGGCACCGGTGTCAGGGTGTCCAGGTCTAGGAGGTCCCCGGCACCGAGATGCACCATCCATTCCACCAAGTCGATCCCGGTGACCGCCTCCGTGACCCCGTGCTCCACCTGGAGCCGGGTGTTGACCTCCAGGAAGTAGAAATCGTGGGTATCCGGGTCGTAGATGTACTCGACGGTGCCGGCGGAGCGGTAGGCCACGGCGGCTCCGAGCCGGCGGGCGGTCTCGAGGAGCTCGGAGCGGACCGCCTCGGGCAGGTTGGGGGCCGGGGTCTCCTCGACGACCTTCTGGTTGCGCCGCTGCAGGGAGCAGTCCCGCTCCCCCAACGCCAGGACCTTGCCCGCGCCGTCCCCGAAGATCTGGACCTCCAGGT
>JBLMWY010000147.1:0-8915 GCA_050257475.1 Bdellovibrio bacteriovorus | reverse complement strand
GGTCGGACCACTAACCGTGAGATCCACGGGGTCGTTCGATCAGCGGAGCGCGCTCGTCAATGGATCCTGGACCGACAACGCCGCCGTCGATGTCAGCGGCAACCTACTCGATACCCGCGGCATGACGGTGCTGCGGGAGATCACAATGCGGGTGAAGTGAAGAGCGCCGGGAGGTCGGGCAGGCGTCATCGCGATGCAGAACCCCCCTTAGGTACCAAAGGGGTCGCATTTCTCCTGGAGGGTGGTTCAGCAAACCCCTGCTTGGGCGACTCCGTCACCCTAGCGGGAAACCGGGGTTCGCAAACGAAGGCTAGACCATGAAATCACGGCCGGTGTCTCCGGCTGGTCTGTGGAAACCTCTCTCTGTTGCCGCACCGCGTGTGTGCATCGGTGTCAGATGCGGGTTGTACCAGGTCTACCCAGGGCCTGAACGCCAACGTCGGCAGGGCGCGTCGACCCGCCGCTGGAGCGATGCGCCCGGGAGCCTGCTTTGGCCGGGTTCTGCCGCATCTGCGCCCCGGCCGGACTTGACATCGTTAGGACTCAGCGGCCTTGGGAAGAGCCCGCCGGCCACGCGTCGCGATCGGACGCGGGCCTGACAGCCGGGAGCTGGGCCCGTGCGGGTCAGATGCCCGCGATCCGCGTCCGCTGCTCCTGGAGCTTGGCAATGGCGGCGGCGGACTCGGCGAGCTTGGTGCGCTCCTTCTCCACCACCGCGGCCGGGGCCTTGTCCACGAAGGCGGGGTTGGCCAGCTTGGCCTCGGTGCGCGCCACGTCTGCCTGAAGCCGTTCGATCTCCTTGGTGAGCCGATTCAGCTCCGCCTCCTTGTCGATGAGTCCGGCCATCGGGATCAGGACCTTCATCTCGCCCACCAGGGCCATGGCGGCCTCGGGGGCCGGGGTGGCGTCATCGAGCACGGTGATGGACTCGGTGCGGGCCAGGAAGTCGAGATAGGGCCGGCCCTTCTCGAGCCATTCCAGGTCCCGCGCCGAGGCGTTGGCGATCAACACGGGCAGGGGCTTGCCCGGCGGGATGTTCATCTCCCCCTTGATGCGGCGCACCCCCAGGATGAACTGTTGGACCCACTCGATCTCCGCCACCGCATCGGTGTCCACCGAGTCGCCGGAGGGGGTGGGGTAGGGGGCCAGCATGATGGTTTCGCCCGCCACCCCGGTCAGGGGTGCCACCTTCTGCCAGATCTCCTCGGTGACGAAGGGCATGAAGGGGTGGGCGAGCCGCAGCAGGATCTCCAGGGTCCTGACCAGGGTGCGGCGGGTGCCGCGCTTGGCCGCCTCGTTCACGCCCGCGCCGGTCAGCACCGGTTTGGAAAGCTCCAGGTACCAGTCGCAGAAGCCGCTCCAGGTGAATTCGTAGATGGCCTGAGCGGCCAGGTCGAAGCGGTAGTCTTCCAGGGCCTCGGTGACCGTGCGAATGGTGGCGTCGAGCCGTGCCCGGATCCAACGGTCGGCCGCGCTGAGCTCCAGGACTCCCCCTTGGCCCTTGGCCCTCGGCCCTCGGCCCTCGATGCCACAATCCTGCCCCTCCGTGTTCATCAGCACGTACCGGGAGGCGTTCCAGAGCTTGTTGCAGAAGTTGCGGTAGCCCTCGATACGCCCCAGGTCGAACTTGACGTCCCGGCCCGTGGTGGCGAGCGCGGCGAAGGTGAAGCGCAGGGCATCGGTGCCGAACCCGGGGATGCCGTTTGGGTAGTCCGCCCGGGTCTGCTTTGCGATGCGCTCGGCCAGGTGGGGCTGCATCAGGCCACGGGTGCGCTTGGCGACCAGGGCATCCAGGTCGATGCCGTCGATCAGATCGATGGGGTCGAGCACGTTGCCCTTCGACTTGGACATCTTGTCGCCGTGGGCATCGCGCACCAGTCCGTGGATGTAGACATCCCGAAAGGGTACGTCCCCCGTGAACTTGAGCCCCATCATGATCATCCTGGCGACCCAGAAGAAGATGATGTCGAAGCCCGTGACCAGGACGGCGCCGGGGTAGAAGGCGCGCAGGCGCTCGGTTGCCTCCGGCCAGCCGAGGGTGCTGAAGGGCCAGAGCGCAGAGCTGAACCAGGTGTCCAGCACGTCCGGGTCCTGGGTCAGGGGCAGGACCGGCGGCAGGCCGTGGGTGGCGCGGATCTCCTGCTCGGAGCGGCCCACATAGATGTTGCCCTCGGCGTCATACCAGGCGGGGATGCGGTGCCCCCACCAGATCTGGCGGCTGATGCACCAGTCCTGGATGTTGCGCATCCACTCGAAGTAGGTGTTCTTCCAGTTGTCGGGGACGAAGCGGATGCGCCTGTCCTCCACCGCGGCGATGGCGGGCTCCGCCAAGGGTGCGGTGCGCACGTACCACTGGTCGGTGAGCCAGGGCTCGATGACGGCCCCGGAACGGTCGCCGCGGGGGACCATGAGCCGGTGGTCCTTGATGCCGGCCAGCAGCCCCTGGGCCTCCAGGTCCGCGACGATGCGCTTGCGCGCCTCGTAGCGGTCGAGACCCACGTAGGCGGGGGGGATCAGGTCAGCCTCCTCCGGCAGGTTGGCGCGGATGGCGGCATCCGCCGTGAGCACATTGATGAGGCCCCCGTGGGGCTGCTCGGCGATGGCCAGTTCGTCGCGATGGCGCAGCCAGACCTCGTGGTCGTTGAAGTCGTGGGCGGGGGTGATCTTCACGCAGCCGGTGCCGAAGGCGGGGTCCGCGTGCTCATCGGCGATGATGGGGATGCGCCGGCCGGTCAGCGGCAGCTCCACCAGCTCGCCGATCAGGTGCTTATAGCGCTCGTCCTCCGGGTTCACCGCGACCGCGCAGTCCCCGAGCAGGGTCTCGGGGCGGGTGGTCGAGACCACCAGGGCCCCGGTCCCATTGGTGAGCGGGTAGCGCATGTCCCACAGGTGGCCGGACTCCTCCTCGGAGAGGACCTCCAGGTCCGAGACCGCCGTGTGCAGCACCGGGTCCCAGTTCACCAGGCGCTTGCCCCGGTAGATCAGGCCCTCCTGGTAGAGACGGACGAAGACCTCCCGCACCGCCGCCGAGAGCCCCTCGTCCATGGTGAAGCGCTCGTGGGCCCAGTCGAGCGAGGAGCCCAGGCGGCGGAGCTGGCGGGTGATGTTGCCGCCGGACTCTGCCTTCCACTCCCAGACCCGCGCGATGAAGGCCTCGCGTCCCAGGTCGTGACGGCTCTTGCCCTGGGCCTCGAGCTGGCGCTCCACCACCATCTGGGTCGCGATACCTGCATGGTCGGTCCCCGGCTGCCAGAGGGTCCGGTCGCCCTTCATCCGATGGTAGCGGATCAGGGCGTCCATCACCGTGTTGTTGAATCCGTGTCCCATGTGAAGGCTGCCCGTCACGTTGGGCGGCGGGATCATGATGCAATAGGTGCCGGCCCCATCGGTCTTGCCGCCCCTAGGTCCTGCAGCGGGTGGGGCGAAGTAGCCTCGCTCCTCCCAGCGCGCATACCAGGTCTGCTCCAGGGCTCGGGGGTCGTAGTTCTTGTCCAGCATGATGGGGCATCGATGAGGGCGGAAAGGGCCAAAGTATAGCGTGGCGCCCCTGGGTCCTGGCGGGCCTGAATGGGGCGGTTTCCCCACCGCTTCTGTATGCTGGAGCCGTCCTCATCCCGACACCACCCCACGAGGGGGCGCCCTTGACCCAGTTCGAATCCGCCCGGCGCTTCATCGACTACCGCACGGCGGTGCTGATGGTCATCGCCAACATGATCGGGACCGGGGTCTTCACCACCCTGGGGCTCCAGGCCGGGGCGGTGCCGGACGGGGCGGCCCTGCTCCTGCTCTGGGCCCTGGGGGGACTGGTGGCCCTGTGCGGGGCCCTGTCCTATGCGGAGCTGGCGGCGGCCTTGCCGCGCTCGGGGGGGGAATATCGCTTCCTTTCCCGAATCTACCACCCAGCCCTGGGTCAGCTCGCCGGCTGGGTCTCGGTCACGGTGGGCTTCTCGGCGCCCATTGCGCTCGCGGCCATGGGGCTCGGCCGCTACCTGGCGACCGTCGTCGCCTGGGACCCCATGGTCGTTGCCCTGGCGACGGTCCTGGTGGTGACCGCCTTGCACGCCTTTGATCTGGGGCTGGGGCGCCGCTTTCAGATCTGGGCGACCCTGATCAAGATACTCGTCATCGGGCTCTTCTGCCTCCTGGGTCTGACCGCGGAGCCGGCGGCCGGGCGTCTGGGGTTGGCCCCCTCGGCGCGCACGCTCGATCTGGTGCTGAGCGCGCCTTTCGCCCTGGGGCTGATCTATGTCTCCTATGCCTACTCGGGCTGGAACGCGGCGGCCTATGTGGTGGACGAGGTGCAGCGGCCCCAGCGGACCGTGCCGCGCGCCCTGATCCACGGCACCCTGGCGGTGACCGGGCTCTATCTGCTGCTCAACCTGGCCTTCTTGCGCACGATCGCCGAGCCCCAGCTTATCGGCACCGTCGAGGTCGGTGCCCTGGCGGCGGGTCACATCCTGGGGCCAGAGGGGGGCAAACTCTTGAGCCTCGCCCTGAGCCTGCTGCTCGCCTCCACCATCAGCGCCATGGTGCTAGCGGGGCCCCGGGTTCTCCAGGCCATGGGGGAGGACATCCCCTCCCTTCGAGCCCTGGCGGTCCGCAACCGACGCGGGGCCCCGACCCGGGCGGTGCTCTTGCAGCAGGGGCTGGCGGTGACCCTGATCCTCACCGACGCCTTCGAGGCGGTGCTGACCTTCGCGGGCTTCACACTCTCCCTGTTCGCCCTGCTGACGGTGGCGGGGCTGATTCGGCTCCGCCGGCGGGAGCCCGAGCTGGAGCGGCCCTTCCGGGTGCCCCTCTATCCCCTGACGCCCCTGGTGTTCGTCACCGTCAGTGGCTTGAGCCTGGGTGTGGTGGCCTGGGAGCGCCCCTTGGCGATGGCGGCCGTGCTGGTGCTCGTGGGGGCCCTTGGGCTGGTCTTGGGCCGGATGCGCGATGTGCGACCGCGTGCCTGAACCGGACCCCGATGCGGGCTCGATTGGGGATCCTGACGCCCCTGATCTGGCTGGTACACTTAAGCCCGTCGACTGCCCTCAGGTCCAGGACGCCCCCATGCACGCCCGCACCCGCCCCACACTCTACGAGCAGCTCGAGGCCCTTCCCGAGGGGCTCACGGGCGAGATCCTCAATGGCCAGCTCTACACCCAGCCGCGGCCGGCGGGGCCCCATGCACTCGCCGCCTCCGCCCTTGGCATCGACCTGGGAGGTCCCTTCCATATGGGTCGGGGCGGTCCCGGAGGCTGGTGGATCATCGACGAGCCGGAGCTCCACTTCATCCTCGATGCGGAGGTGGATGTGCCGGACCTGGCGGGCTGGCGGCGCGAGCGCATGCCGCGGCCGCCCAGCGGGCATCGCATCACCGTGGTGCCTGATTGGGTCTGCGAGATCCTGTCGCCGTCCACCGAGAGCAAGGATCGGCAGATCAAGATGCCGATCTATGCCCGGTTCGGCGTCGCCTTTGCCTGGCTGGTGGACCCCTTGAAGCGCACCCTGGAGGCCTATGCGTTGAGGGATGGGGCTTGGGTGGAGATCGGTCGATTCGGTGGCCGGGACCAGGTCGCCGTGCCGCCCTTCGAGGCCGTCACCATCGATCTCACCGACCTCTGGGTGCCGGACGAGGGGTCCGGCACCGTCTAGCCATCGCGCGTCCCGCGGATGCTCAGGTGACGACGTTGGGCTCGCGCCGCCCGGTGCGGGCCTCGATCTGGGCCAGCTCCCGGGCGATCAGGATCAGGGGGGCCATGGCCTCCTGGGTGTCCTGGTCCTGGCGGGCGGGGTCCGGCTCGTAGGACTCCAGATAAATGCGGAGCGTTGCGCCTTCGGTGCCGGTGCCGGACAGGCGGAAGACGAGGCGAGAGCCGCCCTCCAGCCCGATGCGGATGCCCTGATTGCGGGATACGCTGCCGTCGATGGGGTCCGTGTAGGCGAAGTCGTCCGCATAGGCGACCTGGTAGTCGCCCAGCCGCTTGCCCGGGAGCCCCGGGAGCAGGATCCGCAGGTGATCCATGAGGCCCTCGGCAGCGGCGCTGTCCACGGCCTCGTAGTCGTGCCGCGTGTAGTAGTTGCGCCCGAAGCGGCGCCAGTGCTCGCGGACGATCTCGGCCACGGATTGCTGGCGCACCGCCAGCAGGTTCAGCCAAAAGAGCACCGCCCAGAGGCCGTCCTTCTCCCGCACATGGTCGGAGCCAGTGCCGAAGCTCTCCTCACCGCAGAGGGTGATGCGCCCGGCATCGAGCAGGTTGCCGAAGAACTTCCAACCCGTGGGGGTCTCGAAGCACTCCACCCCGAGGGCCTCGGCCACCCGGTCCGCCGCCTGGCTGGTGGGCATGGAGCGGGCTACCCCGCGGATCCCGGTCTTGTAGCCCGGGGCCAGATGGGCATTCGCCGCCAGCACCGCCAGGCTGTCGCTGGGGGTGACGAAGAAATTCTTACCCAGGATCATGTTGCGATCGCCATCGCCGTCGGAGGCGGCCCCGAAGTCCAGGGCCCCGGGTCCCTGGGTGAGTGACACCAGCTCTTGGGCATGGGCCAGATTCGGATCCGGGTGGCCACCGCCGAAGTCCTCCTTCGGCACACCGTTCATGACGGTGCCGGGGGGTGCACCGAGCCGGTTCTCCAGGATCTCGACGGCGTAGGGCCCGGTGACCGCGTGCATGGCGTCGAAGCGCATGCGGAAGTGTCCGGAGTTGAAGAGCTGATGGATGGCGTTGAAGTCGAACAGGGACTCCATCAGGGCCGCGTAGTCGGCGACGGGGTCCAGGACCCGCACCTCCATCGCCCCCAGGCGTTGGTCGCCGATCTGGTCGAGGTCGACGGCCGGGGTCTCCAGGGTGCGGTAGGCGTCGATGGTCTGGGTGCGCGCGTAGATGGCCTCGGTGACCGACTCGGGCGCGGGACCGCCGTTGGCGGAGTTGAACTTGATCCCGAAGTCCTCCTCGGGCCCGCCGGGATTGTGGCTGGCGGACAGCACAATGGCGCCCTGGGTCCTGTGCTTGCGGATGAGACAGGACGCGGCGGGGGTGGAGAGGATGCCGCCGCGCCCTACCAGGACCCGGCTCACCCCATTGGCCGCCGCCATGCGCAGGATGGTCTGGATGGCCTCGCGGTTGTAGAAGCGCCCGTCGCCGCCCACCACCAGGCTGCCGCCCTTAAGCTCTGGCTGGGTGCCGAAGATGGCCTGGACGAAGTTCTCCAGGTAGTGGGGCTGTTGGAACACTCGGACCTTCTTGCGCAGCCCCGATGTGCCCGGGCGCTGTCCCTCGAACGGCTTGGTGGAGACGACCTTCGGTTCCATGTTCAACCCCTTGAGACTCGTGTAATTGCCACTATTGCTGGGCCGCGGGAGGGCGGTGCGGTCACGGCTCTGCCCTGGCGGAAGTGGCCAGGGGCACGAGATTGTAACCGTGCCAGGCGTGCGACAATACCCATCCAATAACCCGGTACCGCAGGACCCTGGGCCCGTCGAACAGGCGCCAGCCTCCGGGACCCTCGGCAAATGATCAAGATTCCTCAAGAGGTTGCGAAGCGTTATGACAGTCGAAGCCCATAAGGAGACACTCGAGTTCAAGGCCGAGGTGAGCCAGGTGCTGGACCTGGTGATCCGTTCCCTCTACTCGAACAAAGAGATCTTCCTGCGCGAGTTGATCTCCAACGCCTCGGACGCCGCCGAGAAGCTGCGCTTCGAGTCCCTCGCGGATGACGGGCTCTACGAGGGGGACGGGAACCTGCGCATCCGTATCACGGCGGACAAGGACGCGGGGACCCTGACGGTCTCGGACAATGGAATCGGCATGAGCCGCCAGGAGGTGGTCGACACCATCGGCAGCATCGCGAGCTCCGGGACCCGCCGCTTCTTCGAGAGCCTGACCGGCGACCAGTCCAAGGACAGCCAGCTCATCGGCCAGTTCGGGGTGGGTTTCTACTCCGCCTTCATCGTCGCCGACAAGGTGACCCTGGTCTCCCGCCGGGCCGGACTCGGGGCCGAGCACGGGGTGCGCTGGGAGTCCGACGGGCGCGGCAGCTACAGCCTGGAGACCGTCGAGAAGGCCGGTCGCGGGACCGACGTGATACTCCATCTGAAGGCAGACGAGAAGGAGTTTCTGGATAGCTGGCGGCTGCGCTCCATCATCGGCAAGTTTTCCGACCACATCGCCATCCCGGTGGAGATGCAGAAGGAGCATTACGGGGACGAGAAGGAAAAGCCGGCCCAGCCGGAGTGGGAGCAGGTGAACCGCGGCACGGCGCTCTGGATGCGCAACAAGTCGGATATCAAGGACGAGGAATATCAAGAGTTCTACAAGCACATCTCCCACGACTTCGAGGAGCCCCTCGCCCATGTCCACAACCGGGTGGAGGGCACCAACGAGTACACAACCCTGCTCTTCGTCCCCAAGCGCGCCCCCTGGGACCTTTGGGACCGGGAGCAGAAGCACGGGGTCAAGCTCTATGTGCGCCGGGTCTTCATCATGGACGAGGCGGATAAGCTCATGCCCCATTACCTGCGCTTCGTGAAGGGCGTGGTGGACTCCGATGACCTGCCGCTCAACGTCTCGCGGGAGATCCTTCAACACAACAAGAAGATCGACACGATCCGCCAGGCCAACACCAAACGGGTCCTGGGTCTCCTGGAGACCCTGGCCAAGGACGAGCCGGAGAAGTACCAGACGTTCTGGAGCGAGTTCGGCCGCGTCCTTAAGGAGGGTCCGGGGGAGGACATCGCCAATCGGGAGCGCATCGGGGCACTCCTGCGCTTCGCCTCGACCCAGACGGAGGGGGATGGTCAGACCGAGTCCCTGGACACCTACATCGAGCGTATGAAGGAGGGCCAGGACAATATCTACTACATCACCGCCGACAGCCCGGCCGCCGCCCGCCACAGCCCCCACCTGGAGGTCTTTCGCAAGAAGGGCGTGGAG
>JBLMWY010000146.1:0-14637 GCA_050257475.1 Bdellovibrio bacteriovorus | reverse complement strand
ACCAGGAAGAGGCCGCGGGCAAGACCTGCATCGATTGCCACTACAACCTGGTCCACCGTCCCGTACCCGATCAGAGCACCTTCAAGCGGGAGGCCTGGAACCAGATGGTGGAGGAGGAGTTTGGTCTGCCCGCCGGTCGCGCCGCGGAGCTGATGGTGGGGCATTGAGCAGAGATGGCTCGCGCGCCGTTCAGCCCAAGAGCCGCCCCAGGACCTGGTCGACCTGTCCGACGCGCCGGCTGGGGTCCGCCAGGTCGGCGAAGAATCGAAGCTTGTCGCCCCCGTCGAGCTTGAGCTCCTTGGGGGCGGACTGGACTAGCCGGATGACCCGGGCCGCGTCTACCTTGGGCTCTGGGCCGAACAGGATGCGCCCGCCCGCGGGCCCGGCCTCGATCTTCTTGATGCCGTAGGGCTGGACCCGCAGCTTGAGCGCCGTGATCTCGAGCAGGTTCTTGGCCGGCTCCGGCAGCAGTCCGAAGCGGTCGATCATCTCCACCTGGAGCTCCTTCAGCCCATCGAGGTTGGCGGCGCTGGCGATCCGCTTGTAGAGGACCAGCCGGGTGTGGACGTCCGGCAGGTAGTCGGCGGGTAGGAGCGCCGGGATTCCCAAATCGATCTCGGCCCCATGGTCCAGGGGTCGGTCGAGCTCCGGGGTGCGCCCGGCCTTCAGGGCCTGGACGGCGCGCTCCAGGAGGTCCATGTAGAGGCTGAACCCGATCTCCTCGATCTGACCCGATTGCTCGTCGCCCAGAAGCTCCCCGGCCCCGCGGATCTCCAGGTCATGGGTGGCCAGGGTGAAGCCGGCCCCTAGATCCTCCATGGACTCGATGGCCTCCAAGCGCTTTTTTGCATCCTCGGTCATGGCCTTGGGCGGCGGGGTGATCAGATACGCATAGGCCCGGTGGTGGGAGCGCCCGACCCGGCCCCGGAGCTGGTGGAGCTGGGCCAGCCCCAGCTTGTCCGCCCGGTTGATGACGATGGTGTTGGCCGAGGGCACGTCGATGCCGCTCTCGATGATGGTGGTGCACACCAGCAGGTTGAAGCGCTGGTGGTAAAAGTCCCGCATGATCCGCTCCAGGTCCCGCTCCCGCATCTGGCCGTGGGCCACCTGGATGCGCGCCTCGGGGATCAGGGCTTCGAGCTTCTGGGCCTGGTTCTCAATGGTCTCCACCTCGTTGTGGAGGAAGTAGACCTGGCCGCCTCGCTTGAGCTCGCGCAGCACCGCCTCCTGGACCAGGGCGTCGTTCCAGGGGCTGACAAAGGTCTTGATCGGGTGCCGCTCCACCGGTGGCGTAGCGATGATGGAGAGGTCCCGCAGGCCCGACATGGCCATGTTCAGGGTCCGCGGGATGGGGGTGGCGGTGAGCGTCAGGACGTCCACCTCGGCCCGCAGGGCCTTCATCTGCTCCTTGTGCCGTACCCCGAATCGGTGCTCCTCATCGATGATGACGAGCCCCAGGTTCTTGAACCGCACGCTCGACTGCAGGAGCTTGTGGGTGCCCACCACGATGTCGATGGTCCCGCTGGCGAGCCCATCCAGGATGACCTTCTGCTCCTTGGCGGTGCGAAAGCGCGAGAGGGATTCCACCTTCACGGGCCAATCGGCGAAGCGGTCCGAGAAGTTGGCGAAGTGCTGCTCGGCAAGCAGGGTGGTGGGCACCAGCACCGCCACCTGACGGCCCCCCTGGACGGCCACGAAGGCGGCCCGCATGGCCACCTCGGTCTTGCCGAAGCCCACGTCGCCGCACACCACCCGATCCATCGGCTTGGGGTCCGCCATGTCCGCTAGCACCCCGTCGATGGCCCGGAGCTGATCCGGGGTCTCCTCGAAGGGGAAGGCGGCGGCGAAGGCGGCGTACTCGTCTCCCGGGTCCGGAAAGGCCACGCCCGGCCGGGCCGCCCGCCGGGCGTAGATGTCGAGCAGCTCCGCGGCCACGTCCCGGGCCTTCTCGGCGGCCTTGCGTTTGATCCGATCCCATTGGTCTCCGCCCAGGCGATGGAGCGGGGCGTTCTCCGGCGAGACCCCGGTGTAGCGGGAGATGAGATGGAGTGAGCTCACGGGGACATAGAGCTTGTCCCCCCGCGCATACTCCAGCACCAGGAACTCGGTGGTGGTGCCGCCGACCTCCAGGGTCTGGAGCCCCAGGTAGCGTCCGACCCCGTGCTCCTCATGGACCACCGGGGCCCCCAGGGCCAGCTCCGTGAGGTTGCGGACGATGGCCTCACCGTCCCGCTCCCGGGCCCGGCGGCGGCGCTCCTGGCGCACCCGCTCCCCGTAGAGCTGGGTCTCGGTGGCCACCGCCAGATCGGGGTCCGCCAGCCACAGCCCCTGCTCCAGCGGGGCGACGGTGAGCCCGACGGTATCCCGGCCCTCCAGAAAGGCGGCCCAGCCCTCAACCTGGACGGGCCGGATGCCGAATCCATGCAGGTGATCGGCGAGCATCTCGCGGCGCCCCAGACTCTCGGCCACGAAGAGGCAGCGGCGGTGGGGCTCGGCCAGGAAGGTCTTGAGGGCCTGGGCGGGCTCCGCCGCCCTAGCCTGAATCCCTAAGGGCGGCAGGGTGCGGGTGGCAAAGTTGCAGGCCGCCCCGTAGCCACGTCGCCGGCCCTCCAGCTCGGGGCCCTGGAAGAGGACGCCGGAGAGCCCATTGAGGTGGCCCGCCAGCTCGTCCGCCGACAGATAGAGTCGGCTGGGCGCGAGCAGAGGCCGCTCGATGTCGTGCCGGCGCTGCTCGTAGCGGGCCTCCACCCCCTTGAGGAAGTCCGCCGCCGCGTCACGGCAGTCGGCGGGCTCCAGCACCAGGGCCCCCTCGGGCAGGTAGTCGAAGAGGGTGGCGGTCTCGTCGAAGAAGAGGGGCAGGTAATACTCCAGACCGCCGGGGGAGCGACCCTCCGAGACCTCCCGGTAGATCAGGCTGGCCTTGGGGTCCCCCTCGAAGCAGGCGCGGTAGCGCTGGCGGAAGGCCGAGACGGCCTCCTCGTTCAAGGGAAACTCCCGGGCGGGCAGGAGTCTCACCCGCACGAGCCGCTCCCGGGTGCGCTGGGTATCCGGGTCGAAGGTGCGGATGCTGTCCACCTCGTCGTCCAGGAGGTCGATCCGCAGGGGCTCGGCGCTGCCCATGGGGAAGCAGTCCAGCAGCGACCCCCGCACCGCGAACTCCCCGTGCTGCATCACCTGGGAGACACAGGCATAGCCGGAGCGCTCCAGCCGGCGGCGGGTGGCATCCAGGTCCAGGCGGTCTCCGACGGCCAGCACCAGGGAGTGGCCGTCCACGAACTCCCGGGGGGCGAGGCGCTGCATCAGGGTCGCCACCGGCACGACCAAGACGCCGGTCTTCAGACCCGGGAGCCGGTGCAGGGTCAGGAGCCGCTCGGAGACCAACTCCGGCAGGGGTGAGAAGACGTCGTAGGGGAGTGTTTCCCAGTCGGGAAAGGCGAGGAGGGGCGGCGCCTTCTGCGCCTGGTTTCCACCGAGAAAGAACTCGAGCTCAGAGCGCAGCCGGGTCGCCGCCTGCACGTCCTCCACCAGGGCCAGGACCAGCCCAGGATGTCGCCGCGCCGCCTGGGCGATGGCGAGCCCCGCC
Source organism: Bdellovibrio bacteriovorus (assembly GCA_050257475.1). GTDB lineage: Bacteria > Pseudomonadota > Gammaproteobacteria > Chromatiales > Chromatiaceae > Thiodictyon. The sequence continues at coordinate 11,054 of JBLMWY010000146.1, read as the reverse complement.
CCCGCGCCGTAGAGCCTGCCCCACAGCAGCCGTTCCCCGGGTCGCGTCGGCAGGGGCGGGTTCAGGGCGGGGTGAAGTGTGGCGCTGGGGGCGTTCATCGGGACTGGGCTCTGGGAACGGCGGAGAGGGCGCGGATTGTCGCACAGGGTGGCCGGGTCGGTTGCCGCTCCGACCGCTGGCGGCTTGAGCGTACCCGGGGATGGGCGGAAGATAGGGGCGATGCCCCCGCGCCAGAACCGCTTCCGCCCGCTTGCCCGCGCCTGTGCCGTCCTGATGGCGGCGCTGTTCCTGCCTCCCACCCCCGCCGTCGCCGGCGGACCGGCGGTGGGTGACCTGATCGCGGTCTGCGATCGCGCCTTTGACCAGGGTTTCGGCGGGGTCGAGGCGGCCACCTGCGAGTGGTTCGCAGTTCCCTGCGGGTGCAAGCGGCAGGACTCGGAGGACCGGACGCCGCCCTGGTGCGTGCCGGAAGGGGAGCCCATCGATTTGACGGTGCGCAAGGTGGTCGCTGCCCTGCGCCTTGACCCAAACCCGGAGGCGCCGGCGGAGCCGGCGGTGCGGGCGGCGCTGGCGCGGCTCTATCCCTGCGCGGAGAAACCAAAACCGCTACCCTGAGGCGCGGGCTTCGGGTCCGGCCCGTTGCGCCGGCCAGACGCGCCGCATCGGTTAGGCCTCAGACCAGGGGCCCAAGCGCGGTCCCGAGCAGCAGGACCGCGGAGGCGGTGACCGTGATCAGGACGTTGTCGTCGATGGGGCCGAGCTCGTAGCGCTCGACCCAGGTGGCGGCAAGGGCGGAGATCAGGCCCCAGACCGGGATGGGGGGCTCGGCCGTGCCACCGATGAACCACCCCAGGGGCGCGCACACCAGGAGCATGAAGAGGTTCCCGATGGGGCTCTTGGAGCGCCCGCGCACCCAGTGGTTACGGGCGATACCGGTCACCCCGTCGCCGAAGGCCATGTAGAGGGCGGGGAGGATGGCGAGCCAGGGATTGCCGAGCAGCCACCAGAGCAGGGAGACCGAGAGGGCCCACATGAGGGCGAACTTGACATCGTTACGGTTCTCCGCCGTCTGAAACCAATAGAAGCGCACGCCGGTCGCGTGGGCCGCGAAGGTGAGCAGGGTGAGCAGGACGCCGCAGACCAGGGGATACCAGGGGTCCGTGAAGGCGATCGGGACCATCAGGGAGCCGACACCGCCCGCCAGCATGTGGACGACCTTGCGGTTGTAGTACAGGGCCCGCACCGGCTCCATCCCGCGCCGGACCATGGCCTGGTAGGGGAGGCGCGTCAGAAAGAGGACGGCGACCACATAGACGCTGAGGCCGAGGGCCCAGAGGAGCTGTGACGAGAGGACCATCGCGATCGGGATAGGGACTCGGTCAGAGGTGCAAGGGCCTGATCAAGCGGCGGCCCCTGGGCGGGCGATCGGGAAGGGCCGTCCACTGCCAAACCGTTTGACAGGCCGCTGTGGAGAAAGGGACGGTCTGGGACCCGCGCAGCGGCTTCATGCCCGGTCGCGCATCCCGTCACGCTGTCCCTCGGCCCGCATCAAGGGTCCAGCCCCTGCCTGATATCGACCAGGATACGCCCGTGGGTCTCGCCCCCGAGCATACGCTCGAAGACCGCCGGCAGCTCTTCAAGGCCCACCGTCTGGGTGAGGATGGCGCCGAGGTCCTGGGGTCGCCAGTCGCCCGCGAGGCGTCGCCACAGCTCACCGCGCAGGGGCTGGGGGGTGCCTACGGAGCAGCAGCCGATGAGGCTCACCCCCCGCAGGATGAAGGGCATCACGGTGGTGTGGAGCTCATGGCCCCCCGCGAGGCCCACGGCGGCGATGTTGCCGTTGGGGACCAGGGTGCGGGTGATCTGGGCCAGGAGCTCGCCGCCGACATTGTCGATGGCCCCACCCCAGCGGGCGGCCTCCAGGGGCCGCGTGGCCCCCGCCAGGGCGTCGCGACCGAGGATCTCGCTGGCCCCGAGGGAAGCTAGCCATTCGGCCAGCTCAGGCTTGCCCGACACCGCCGCCACCGCGTAGCCCAGTCGGTGGAGGATGGCGATGGCGATGGAGCCCACACCGCCGCTCGCTCCAGTGACCAGGATGGGCCCCAGCTCGGGACACTGGCCATTGACCTGCATCCGATGGATGGCGAGTGCTGCCGTGAATCCGGCGGTGCCGAGGATCATGGCCGAGCGGGGATCCAGCCCCTGTGGAATGGGCACCAGCCAGTCGCCTGGGCAGCACAGATAGTCCCCGTAGCCGCCGTCGTGGTCGAAGGAGAGCCCCCAGCCGGTGGCGAGCACCGCGTCCCCCTCGCGGTAGCGGGGGTCCAGCGACGCCGCCACCATGCCGGCCCCGTCGATCCCGCCCACCAGGGGGAAGGTCTTGAGGATCTTGCCCCGGCCCGTGCCGGCCAGGGCGTCCTTGTAGTTGACGCTGGAATGGCTCAGACGGACGAGGACCTCCCCCGGCTTGGGCTCGGGTTTGGTCAGCTCCTCAATATCGGCGTGGTGGCCGCGGTCATCGGAGTGGATGCGGAAGGCGTGGTAGGTCTCCATGCTCAAGCCTCCACGGTGACCGGGATCTTGCCGATGCGCCAGCGCCATTCGGCGGGGCCCGTCTGGTGGACCGAGGTGCCTCGGCTGTCCACGGCCACGGTCACCGGCATGTCCTCTACCTCGAATTCGCGGATCGCCTCCATCCCCAGGTCCTCGAAGGCGACGAGACGCGATGCGCGGATGGCCTTGGCGACCAGATAGGCCGCCCCGCCCACCGCCATCAGATAGACGGCCCCGTGACGGCGGATCGACTCGATGGCGGTGGGGCCCCGCTCGGCCTTGCCGATCATGCCCATGAGCCCGGTCTCGGCGAGGAGTGGCTCCGTGAACTTGTCCATGCGGGTGGCGGTGGTGGGCCCCGCCGGCCCGACCACCTCGTCCCGCACCGGGTCCACGGGCCCCACGTAGTAGATGAAGCGACCCTTGAGGTCGACCCCCGGCGGTAGCCCCTGACCGCTGTTCAGCAGGTCCAGGATGCGCTTGTGGGCGGCGTCCCGCCCCGTGAGCAGTCGCCCGGTCAGCAGCAGCCGCTCGCCGGGTTGCCAGGTGGCGATCTCCTCCCGGGTGAGGGTGTCCAGATTGACGCGCCGGGCGCCAGCCGTGGCGTCGTAGGCGATGTCGGGCCAGTCGGCGAGGCGGGGCGGCTCGAGCTCCGCCGGGCCAGAGCCGTCCAGGGTGAATTCGATGTGCCGGGTGGCGGCGCAGTTGGGTATCAGGGCCACGGGCAGGGAGGCGGCATGGGTGGGGAAGGTGCGGATCTTCACATCCAGGACCGTGGTGAGCCCCCCGAGCCCCTGGGCACCGATGCCCAGCGCGTTGACCTTCTCATACAGCTCCAGGCGCAGGGCCTCGATGGGGTCAGACGGCCCCCGAGCCTTGAGCTCGTGGATATCGATGTGCTCGAGCAGGGCCTCCTTGGCGAGCAGCATGGCCTTCTCGCTGGAGCCGCCGATGCCGATCCCGAGCATACCCGGCGGGCACCAGCCGGCCCCCATGCCGGGGACCGTCCGCAGCACCCAGTCCACCAGGTCGTCGCTGGGGTTCAGGATGGTGAAGCGTGACTTGTTCTCCGACCCGCCCCCCTTGGCGGCGAGCCGTACCTCCACCCGGTCGCCGGGGACCAGCTCCACATGGACCACGGCCGGGGTGTTGTCCCCGGTGTTCTTGCGCTCCCCTATGGGGGGCGAGACCATGGAGGCCCGCAGCACATTGTCCGGATGCGTGTAGGCCCTCCGGACCCCTTCATCCACCAGCTCCTGGATGCTGCGCTCGGTTGCCCAGCGGACCCCCATCCCGACCTTGAGAAAGACCACTACCAGGCCCGTGTCCTGGCAGATGGGCCTGTGCCCCTCGGCGCACATCCGCGAGTTCACCAGGATCTGGGCCATGGCGTCCCGCGCCGCCGGGGACTCCTCCGCCTCATAGGCCGCGGCAAGGGCCCGGATATAGTCCGCCGGGTGATAGTAGGAGATGTACTGCAAGGCGTCGGCGATGCTCTGGACGAAGTCGGACTCGCGGATGGTGGTCATGGGCAGGGATCGGTCGTTCTGGTGATCGCCCGAGTATAGCCCCGGGCGGCGGTGTGGCCTGGGTGACGAGCGGCCGACGCCGAGATCCAGCCGCAACGAGCCCCTTGCGCCGAATGTGGGCTGGCCTGTATAGTCACCGGCTCTCGGCGACAGGCGCGTAGCTCAGTTGGTTAGAGCACCACCTTGACATGGTGGGGGTCGTTGGTTCGAGTCCAATCGCGCCTACCAACACTCGAGCCGCCAGCATTTGGGGCTATGCCTTTGGCCAGTCGATACCCGGCCAAAGGCGCCGCTCGCGGGCTGGCGGCTTTTCGTTTGAGCGGCCATCGGGGTTGGCCCCGTCCTCAGCGAGCCTGACGCCATCGTCTTCGGGTCACGTGATCCCTGGTATCGATCACCACTGACAGTTAGGGAAAGTCCCATGCCTTCCATCACCCTCCCAGACGGCTCGGTCCGCGCCTTCGACGCCCCGATCAGCGTGCACCAGGTGGCCGCGTCCATCGGCCCCGGCCTGGCCAAGGCGGCGCTGGCCGGGCGGGTAGACGGGCGGCTGGTGGACACCTCCTTCGTCATCGACCAGGACGCGACGCTGGCCATCGTCACCGCCAAGGACGAGGCGGACGCCCTGGAGCTGCTGCGCCATGACGCCGCCCACGTGATGGCCCAGGCGGTTCAGGAGCTCTATCCGGGTACCCAGGTCACCATAGGCCCCGCCATCGAGAATGGCTTCTACTACGACTTCGCCCGCTCGGAGCCCTTCACCCCCGAGGACCTGGAGCGTATCGAGGCGCGCATGCACGAGATCGTCAAGCGCGATCTGCCGCTCGTGCGCGAGGTCTGGGATCGGGAGCAGGCCAAGCGCACCTTCGCGCACCTGGGCGAGACCTATAAGGTCGAGATCATCGACGACATCATCCCCGCCGGCGAGGAGGTCTCCATCTATCGGCAGGGGGACTGGTTCGATGTCTGCCGCGGCCCCCATCTGCCCAGCACCGGCAAGCTGGGGGACGGCTTCAAGCTGATGAAGGTGGCGGGGGCCTATTGGCGCGGCGACTCCCGCAACCCCATGCTCCAGCGCATCTACGGCACCGCCTGGCGGGACAAGAAGGAGCTCGCCGCCTATCTGCACCGGCTCGAGGAGGCGGAGCGGCGGGACCACCGGCGCATCGGCAAGCAGCAGGACCTCTTCCACTTTCAGGACGAGGCCCCTGGCATGGCCTTCTGGCACGCCAAGGGGCGCATCATCTACCGGCTGGCCGAGCAGTACATGCGCGAGAAGCTCGAGCAGTACGGCTACCAGGAGGTTGAGACCCCCCAGGTGCTGGACCGCTCCCTGTGGGAGCGCTCGGGCCACTGGGACAAGTTCGCCGGTGGCATGTTCACGACCCACCTGGACGAGCACGACTTCGCCATCAAGCCCATGAACTGCCCCGGGCACATCCAGCTCTACAACCAGGGGTTGAAGAGCTACCGGGACCTGCCCCTGCGCATCGCCGAGTTCGGGGTGGTGCATCGCAACGAGCCCTCCGGGACCCTGCACGGCCTGATGCGGGCCCGGCGCTTCACCCAGGACGACGCCCACATCTTCTGCACCGAGGACCAGCTCCAGGCGGAGGTGGCGACCCTGATCGACATGGTCTTCGAGACCTACCGGGACTTCGGCTTCGATCAGATCGTACTAGCCCTGTCGCTCCGCCCGGAAAAGCGGGTGGGCAGCGATGAGCTTTGGGACAAGGGCGAGGCGGCCCTGGACAAGGCGCTGCGGGACAAGGGCCTGGAGTTCCGGATCCAGCCGGGGGAGGGGGCCTTCTATGGCCCCAAGATCGAGTTCACCCTGCACGACAGCATCGGCCGCGCCTGGCAGTGCGGTACCATCCAGGTGGACTTCTCCATGCCCGGGCGCCTGGGTGCCCGCTACATCGCCGCGGACAACAGCGAGCAGGTCCCGGTGATGATCCACCGGGCCATCCTGGGGTCCGTTGAGCGCTTCATCGGCATCCTGATCGAGCACTATGCGGGCCTGCTGCCGCTGTGGCTGTCTCCCGTGCAGGCGGTGGTGATGAACATCACCGATCGCCAGGCGGAGTTCGCCATGCAGGTCGCTAAGATCCTGCGTGACAAGGGCTTCCGAGCGGATGCGGACTTGAGGAACGAGAAGATCGGCTTTAAGATCCGCGAGCACACGCTGCAACGGGTGCCTTATCTGCTGGTGGTCGGCGACCGTGAGGTCCAGAGTCGCCAGGTCGCGGTCCGCGACCGCGGTGGCAAGGATTTGGGGTCCCTGGGCATCGAGGAGCTGCTCGAGCGGCTGAGGGCCGAGGTGGCGAGCCGAGGGCTGAGCGTCACCCACTGAACGCTGGCCGGGCGCCTTGTCGAGGGCCGGCTTGCGTGTCCGACCCCCGTGAGTTTTACTTCGGGCCCGCGCCAAGGCAGGTGCGGTCCCTTGATGGTCGAGTCCGGGGACGACTCGGATTCGGCCGCTGACCCAAGGATGGAGCCTTTCGGATCCTTGAGGAGAGACTGCAATCGCTGCACCAAAGAGAAACCGCGTCAATCGGGAGATCGCGATCCCCGAGATTCGACTGATCGGCGCGGACGGCACACAGATCGGGGTGGTCAGGACGCGTGAGGCCCTGGAGATGGCCGAGGAGGCGGGCCTGGACCTGGTGGAGATCCAGCCCACCGCGGAGCCCCCGGTCTGCCGGCTCATGGATTACGGCAAGTTCCGCTTCGACCAGAAGAAGAAGCAGAACGAGGCCAAGAAGAAGCAGAAGCAGGTCCAGATCAAGGAGATCAAGTTTCGCCCAGGGACGGACGAGGGAGACTATCAGGTCAAACTACGCAACCTGACCCGTTTCCTAAACGAAGGGGACAAGGCCAAGGTCACCATGCGGTTCCGCGGGCGCGAGCATGCGCACCGGGAGCTTGGGCTGGATCTGCTCAAGCGCGTGGAGGGCGACCTGGCCGAGATCAGCATCGTGGAGCAGCAGCCCCAGATGGAGGGGCGTCAGATGGTCATGGTGCTGGGCCCCAAGAAGAAGTAATCATCAGCGAAATAGCGGAGTAAGCATCCATGCCCAAGCTGAAGTCCAACCGGGGGGCGGCCAAGCGCTTCAAGCGCACCGCCGCCGGTTTCAAGTGCAACGCGTCCCATCGGCGCCACATCCTGACCAAGAAGACGACGAAGCGGAAGCGCCAACTGCGCGCGCCCGGCTACATCCATGCGTCGGATGTGAAGGCCGCCTTGCGGATGATCCCCTACTGCTGATTGCACCTGATTCCGGAGAACCTCCATGGCACGAGTCAAACGGGGCGTCATCGCCCACGCCCGTCACAAGAAGATCCTCAAGCTGGCCAAGGGCTACTACGGTGCCCGCAGCAAGGTGTTCCGCGTTGCCAAGCAGGCGGTCATCAAGGCGGGTCAGTACGCCTACCGCGACCGCCGGCAGAAGAAGCGCCAGTTCCGATCCCTGTGGATCGCCCGCATCAACGCCGGCGCACGTGAGAACGGCTTGTCCTATAGCCGTCTGATCAATGGTCTGAAGAAGGCCGGGGTAGAGCTCGACCGCAAGATGCTGGCCGATCTCGCCTACCACGACGGCGTCGCCTTCAGCGCCCTGGCGGACAAGGCGAAGGCCGCCTTGGCCGCCTGAGCGCCCGGCGCCGGGCCCGTTCAACACGAAGGCCGAAGCCGCCGAGCGTGGGCTTTAAGGGGAAGGCCCTGGGGGTCTTCCCTTTCATTTTTCCGCACGCGAACGCCGTCCCCGCGGAAGGTCCCCCGAGGGCCTGGGCGGCGGGACCCGTGTGGCGGCGCCTGAACCACGACGGAAGGGGTCTATGTCCGATCGTTCCCCCCTCGAGCTGGAGCCCCTGCGCTCCGCCGCCTTGAGCGCCGTCGCCGAGGCCCCGGATCTCCCCCGGCTGGATCAGGCGCGGGTCCGCTTCCTGGGCAAGAGCGGCGAGCTCACGGCGCTCCTCAAGCAGCTCGGGCAGCTTCCGAAGGAGGACCGGCCAGCGGCCGGGGCCCTGATCAATCGCGCCAAGGAAGAGGTGCAGCAGGCCCTCGACGCGCGCAAGGCGGTCCTGGAGGCTGAGGCCCTGGCCGCCCGCCTGAGCGGCGAGCGCATCGACGTGACCCTGCCCGGCCGCGGCCAGCGCCCGGGGGGCCTGCATCCCATCACCCGGACCCTGAGGCGCATCGAGCGGCTGTTCGCCAATGCGGGCTTTGCGGTGGCCGAGGGCCCGGAGGCCGAGACGCCCTACCACAACTTCGAGGCCCTCAACATCCCGGAGCACCACCCCGCCCGGGCCATGCACGACACCTTCTATTTCGACGACGCCCTTCTGCTACGTACCCATACCTCCCCGGTGCAGATCCGGGTCATGGCGGAGCAGCCGCCGCCCCTCAAGGTGATCGCGCCGGGGCGGGTCTATCGCTGCGACTCGGACCTGACCCATACCCCGATGTTCCACCAGGTGGAGGGGCTCCTGGTGGACGAGCAGGTCAGCTTCGCTGACCTCAAGGGGGTGCTCTATGACTTCCTCACCAACTTCTTCGAGCGGGACCTCAAGCTGCGATTCCGGCCTTCCTATTTCCCCTTCACCGAGCCCTCGGCGGAGGTGGACATCCAGTGCGTCATGTGCGGGGGGTCCGGCTGCCGGGTGTGCAAGCAGACCGGCTGGCTTGAGGTGCTGGGCTGCGGCATGGTCTATCCGGAGGTCTTCAAGCAGGTGGGAATCGATCCGGAGCGTTACCTCGGTTATGCGTTCGGGATGGGGGTGGAGCGGCTGGCCATGCTGCGTTATGGGATCGACGACATCCGGCTGTATTTCGAGAACGATCTGCGGTTCTTGAGGCAGTTCGCATGATCAGCGCTCGAGTGATGTCCTTGGTCCGCGATTGGACGCGAACGAGCCCGAATAGGGGGCCTGCCCATGCGCTTCAGTGAGTCTTGGCTGCGGGAGTGGGTGAACCCCCCGGTCGATACCCGCACCCTCGCCGACCAGCTCAGCATGGCGGGGCTGGAGGTCGATGCCCTCGAGCCCTCCGCCCCCCCCTTCAGCGGGGTGGTGGTCGGCCTGGTGGAGTCTGTGGCGCCTCATCCGGATGCGGAGAAGCTTCGGGTCTGCTCGGTGGAGGTGGCGTCCGGTGAACCCTTGCAGATCATCTGCGGGGCGGCCAACGTCGCGCCGGGGATGCGGGTGCCGGTCGCGCTGGTGGGTGCGGAGCTCCCGGGAGGGCTGCGGATCAAGCGCGCCAAGCTGCGCGGGGTGGAGTCCTTCGGCATGATCTGCTCGGCCAAGGAGCTGGGGCTCGCCGAGTCGTCCGAAGGGATCCTGCCACTGCCCGCCGCGGCGCCGGTGGGCCAGGACTTTCGGGTCTGGCTCGGTTTGGACGACACCTGCATCGAGGTGGACCTGACGCCGGACCGCGGCGACTGCCTGTCCATCGCCGGGCTGGCCCGGGAGGTGGCGGCGATCAATGGACTGGAGCTGGCCCCCTTGGTGGTGCCGCCCGTCCCGGCCGCCAGCGATGACCGCTTCTCGGTCCGGCTGCTGGCGCCCGAGGCCTGCCCCCGCTATGTCTGCCGGGTGATCCGGGGGATCGATCCGGGCGCCGAGACGCCACTGTGGATGCGCGAGCGCCTGCGCCGTGGCGGGCTGCGGGCCATCAGCCCGGTGGTGGACGTGACCAATTATGTCCTGCTCGAGCTGGGTCAGCCCATGCATGGTTTCGACCTGGACCGCCTGCAGGGCGAGATTCGGGTCCGCTTGGCGGAGTCCGGCGAGCGCTTGGGCCTGCTCACCGGCGAGGAGCTGAGCCTGCACCCGGACACCCTGGTGATCGCCGACTCGAACGGTCCCCTGGCCCTGGCCGGGATCATGGGAGGCAGCGCCAGCGGGGTTGGCGCGGATACCCGCAATATCCTCTTGGAGAGCGCCTATTTCGCCCCGACCGCCATCGCCGGAAAGGCCCGCCGCTATGGACTGCACACAGATTCTTCCCACCGCTTCGAGCGGGGGGTGGACCCGGAGCTCCAGGTGCGCGCCATCGAGCGGGCCACCCGTCTGCTGTTGGACATCGCGGGTGGCGAGGCGGGGCCGGTCACGGATCTGGTCTCCGAGGCCCATCGTCCGCGGCGCGAGGCGTTGCGGCTTCGCGCCGAGCGCTGCGAGCGCATCCTGGGTCTCCCACTGTCCGCCGAGCGCATCGGCCAGATCCTTCAGCGGCTGGGTATGGAGGCCATTGCGGAGGCGGATGGTTGGCGGGTGACGCCCCCCAGTGCCCGGTTCGACCTGGTCCACGAGGTGGACCTGATCGCGGACATCGGCCGCATCCACGGCTACGACCGCCTCCCCATCGGACATCACGCGGCGGCGGGTCTCACCAAGGCCCCGGCAGAAACGGCGCTGGACCTCGATCGCCTGCGGCTCGCCCTGGTCGGGCGTGGCTTCCAGGAGGTCATCACCTACAGCTTCGTGAGCCCCGAGCTCCAGGCTCGCCTGGAGCCGCGCCTCGAGGGGCTGCGCCTGGCCAACCCCATCAGCGCGGACCTCTCGGTGATGCGCCTGTCCCTGTGGCCAGGGCTGCTCCAGACCGCTCGCTACAACCAGTCCCGCCAGCAGGGACGGGTGCGGATCTTCGAGACCGGGCTGCGCTTCGTGCCTGGACCCCAGGGCCTGAGCCAAGAGCCCGGCGTCGGCGCCCTGGTGATCGGGGACGTTGACCCCGAGCAGTGGGGTCAGTCGACCCGGGGGGCGGATTTCTTCGACCTCAAGGCGGATCTCGAGGCCATCCTGGCGCTGAGCGGCGCCCCGGAACAGTTCCACTTTGTCCCCGAGGAGCATCCGGCCTTGCATCCCGGCCAGACGGCCCGAATCGACGTTGCCGGGCGTCCGGTAGGGCTGATTGGCATGCTCCACCCCAGCCTTGCTCAGGAGTTGGACCTCGAGGGTGACGCCTTGCTCTTC